>JBKJHR010000138.1:0-9060 GCA_046598695.1 Kapaibacterium sp. (SeqCode) | reverse complement strand
GCTCGCTGCAAGCAGATTACCATCTTTGTCAAAGGCAATAGAGTTGATCGTGCTAATTCCTGGACCAATACTGTACCAATTTATATTGTCATTACTTGTTAAGACACCAAATCCATTCGATGCAAAATATAATTTCGCAGCGGATTGCGTCACGCTATTGATCGGACGAGAGAACGATGCCACACTGCTCCATGTCTTTCCTTTATCCACAGATTTGGAGACGGAGCCATCACCAGCAGGGTTGCTGATGCTTGCATAAATACCATCGCTTCCCTCACTAATATCGGTTACATTTTGTGGAAGCGTAATATCTATCGGTGACCGACCGCTATCAGAAGAGATCTTTCCACCTCCTTGGATGAACATCAATATCTCACCGGATGAATTGACATAGAGCTTCTGTATATTTGGTGTTGCAGACATTACCTTATACGTTCTGCCACTATCAAGCGACCTATACAGAGATGTGCCGTTCGTATAGAAGATATGGTCATCAGCATTGAATGCAAGCGCGATACTCGTTTCGGGAAGATTACTTGGTGTATTGCGCTGAGCCCATGTATTTCCGAAATCTTCGCTGCGCCATGGCGTTACTTTTCCATTTTCATCACCAACAATCATCCACACTTCAAACTTCTTTCCCGCATAAAAACGAATACTCTTTAAGTTGGCACTCACAAGCTTTGCCTTCCATGTGTCGCCGTTATCTGTTGAAAGAAAAATGGCGCGGTTCTGAATACCACAGACAAGATTTCCATTCTGCAACAGCGCAACATCTTGAACATTGCCATAGAGATCGGGAGATGAGACAGCATTCCATGAGGACGATGATTTGGAATAACGATACAATCCACCACCCGTAGAAAGAAAGAGATCACCATTTGTATTTTGCACGATACGCGACCCCGATACACTCGATGGTGCACCAAAATTATCGAAGCTGATCGAAGTATCTGCTGCAGGCTCAGTGGTTTTATCCTTACACCCAACAATAATAATTGATAGAAGTATAAAAAGCAATGCAGAGCGAATGAGTTGTACCATAGCATGTTTTATTAATATGAACGACATTTCTAAGGCAAAAATACGTGTAATTTTAGGGCAGTTGAACTAAGCGACAAATCATTTGGCTGTCTTGTTCCATTAACCTTCAATTTATTTACATCATGGAATTCGGAAAAGTTGAAACATCGGAGCTAGATCAGATAGACCACTCACTCCCGCAGGATGCGACGCGAACAGCGAAAGTGCTGAAAAGTGTCAAAGCTAAGACACGCGGTAAGGTGCATTACGGTTGCGCAAAATGGGGACGCAAGGAATGGGTTGGGATGCTCTACCCCAAAGGCACGAAAGAAAAAGATTTTCTGGAAAACTATGCAAAGCAGTACGAGTGTATCGAACTCAACACCACACATTACCGCATTTATGATACGCCAGGCATACAATCGTGGGTATCAAAAGTACCAAAGAACTTTCTCTTTTGCCCGAAATTCTATCAAGGCATAACACATTTCCGTCGTTTGAAAGATTGTCAGGATCTGACCGATGCTTTTCTTCGCTCTGTCTATGATTTTGGTGAACATCGCGGACCATGCTTTCTCCAACTCCATCAGAATTTCGGACCAAAGAGCTTCGCAACGATCGAACAATATATGACTGCCCTCCCGAAGGATCTGGAAGTCTTCTTGGAAGTTCGTCACCCTGATTGGTACACCGAAGAAAATCTCAAGCTCCTTTGCGACTTCTTACAAACAAATAACAATGGTTTTGTGATAACCGATACTTCCGGCAGAAGAGATATGCTGCACATGGATTTAACAATTCCAAAAGCATTTATTCGCTTCGTTGGGAATAATATGCATAGTACTGATTTTCCTCGTCTTGATGCTTGGGCTGATCGGATAAAGATATGGCTTGACGGAGGAATTCGAAACATCTATTTTATGATGCACCAACATGATGAATCGAACACGCCGCTTATCAGCGTGCCAACGATCAAGAAGTTCAATGAAGTCTGCGGGACAAACATCCCTGTGCCAAAACTTGTAGATACACAAAGCTTGCTATTTTAGAAGAATAATGGATTTTCCGATACTCGAAACCGATAGACTCATCCTCCGCGAATGGGAGGAACGTGATGCCAGTGATCTCTTTGCATTCTACTCGAAAGAGCATGTACTGCGATACACGCCTATTCGTCCTCATTTATCAGAAGCGGATTCACGCGCAACGATCGTGCGATTCCGCAACCGATATAGAGAGCAGAACTCCGGCATCGTATGGGCAATTGAACAGAAAGAAAGTGGCAAAGTTATCGGTGAAACTGCAGTGAATAAGTGGTATATAAACGATAGACGCGCAGAGATCGGGTACTCATTTTCGCCTGATGTATGGGGGCAAGGGATAGCATCGGAAGCAGTCGCTCGGATAATTCACTATCTCTTCGATGAATTTTCTCAATGTGTAATGAATCGCTTAGAAGCAGTGACCGATCCTGAGAATACGGCTTCGATCAAGCTACTGCAAAAGGTCGGTTTTCTGCAAGAAGGATTATTGCGCGAACGCGAATTTGAAAAAGGTAAATTCATTGATTCTGTAATGTTTGGTCTTCTCCGCAGTGACCTAAAATAAAACGCGGCTCATTGCTGAACCGCGTCTTCACATCATCTATTACTAAGAAACAAGCTTACGCCTGCTTCAACTCTATATTGATGTCTATCTTGTCTTCCTCACCCACGAGGATACCATCGTATTCATGTTTATCTTATACAGGTTGTTTTAGACCCCAAACCAAAACTTCGTCAAAGAACTGCTTGAAGTTTCTCGGTTTCTTACCAGTGATCTTTTCAAAATCATCATTGATAATGTCACCCCATCCAGTGCTGTAAGCTTTGGAATAATCCATCATTACCCCAGCAAACCATTCGCCCATTCCTGCTTTTCTGATTCCATCACCAACTGCCTCGATCGGAACAGGTACATAATTCACTGTCTTTCCGAGTCCCTCAGAAACAGTTTCGGCAATGTCTGAGAAAGAGATCGATTCTGGTCCGTTCAAATGATAGATCTTGTTCTGATGTTTCTGTTGCATGACGAGCGATACACATGCATCAGCGATATCACGTACATCGATCATCGAAAGCTTGCCTTCACCCATACCCCAATACATGTTCCCCTGCTCAAGTATTGTCGGGACAGACATAAATACATTTTGCATGAAGAAGTTAGGGCGGAGGATCGTATACGGAACCCCTGAGGAAATGATGTCCTCGTCGGTTTGATGGTGCAAACGTCCGTTATGAGTTGGTGCATCTTCGGCAGCCCCGATGGCTGAAACGCGTACCAAATACTTTACTCCATTCGCCTTTGCAGCTTTGGTTATTGCTGACGCATGAGCATATGCTTCCTCACCCCCAGGTGTGATCGAGAGCACGGTATCGATGCCTTTTGTTGCTTGGTTGAGGCTTTCTTGCGAGTTTAAGTTACCTTCAAAAACTTCAACTCCAAGCGAGCGGAGATTCTCGGCTTTTGATGAATTCCGTACAAATGCACGAACAAGAATTCCCTTTTCGATAAGAGCAGGGATCACCATTGATGCAATGTTTCCCGTAGCTCCAGTTATTAATACTTTTTGTGACATTATATGCTATGATGAATGTGATTAGAAAACCCTGCGGTGCTCAGCCTATTTCCAAGGTGGAAGCGAGCAATTCACCGCAGGCAGTTTCAAGTAATGGTACTTATGCAGCTTTTTTCAAAGCTTCAACAGCGTGGTTCAACTCGATATTGATGTCGATCTTGACTTCCTCACCGACAACGATACCACCAGCCTCTGTCAGAGCCGACCAGTTCAGACCAAAATCATGGCGATTCACTTTGCCGAGGATCTCAAATCCTGCAACCGCTGCACCACCAAAACCTGCGACCTGACCGTTGAAGATCACATCAAGTGTGACTGGCTTTGAAATTCCACGGATCGTGAGATCACCCTTCATCTTATAATCATTCTCTGAGTTCTTCGTTAGCTCTGTCGAGACAAACGTCATCTTAGGATGATTTGCATGGTCAAAGAAGTCTGCTGACTTCAAATGCCCGTCGCGCTTTTCGTCATTTGTTGTAACGCTATCCACGTCAGCCTCGAAGGAGACCTGTGCATCGCTAAAATCTGGCTGCTCTGCCGTGACCGTTCCGCTGAAGGTCTTGAAATACCCTGTAACCGAAGAGATAACAAGGTGCTTCACCTTAAACTTTACCTCAGAATGCGATTGATCTATTGCCCATGTTGCCATATTATGTCCTTTCATTGATGAATACGTACTTTACCTAATTCAAGTAATCGTGGGAACGATACTTTGAACTTAAAGCAATATACTCGCAAAAGAATTCTTTGTTTCAACAAGTAAATAGATTTTAATGAATAAAAAAAGGCAACCGTTTTCAGTTGCCTTTTCTAAATGAAAGAATCAATTCTACTCCCTACACATCCAAATTCCTTACATACGTTGCGTATTTCTCGATGAATTGGCGGCGGGGTTCTACTTGATCGCCCATGAGGGTTTCGAACATATCGGCGGTCGCGGCGGCGCTTTCGATCGTCACGCGGAGCAATGTGCGCGTTTCGGGATTCATCGTCGTCGTCCAAAGCTGATCGGGATTCATCTCTCCGAGACCCTTGAAGCGCGAGATCACGATGCCCTTCATATCAGGCGAGATAGATGGAGCGGCGATGCCGTCATTGGCGACCATCGTCTCATCATATATGACCTCTTCCTCAGGCTCTTCATCCTTCGCTCCCTTAGCTTTCTTTTCTGCTTTGATACGTTTCAATATCTCGTCGCGCTCTTCATCGTTGTAGGCATATTGTTCCATCTTGCCTTTCTTGATTTTGTAAAGAGGCGGCTGTGCGATGTATATATTCCCGTTCTCGATCAAGTCACGCATGTGGTTGTAGAACAACGTGAGGATAAGTGTGCGAATATGCGCACCGTCAATATCAGCATCAGCCATGAGGATAACTTTTGCGTAGCGGAGCTTCGAGAGATCCTGCTGTTCACCAATACCCACACCGAGAGCGGTAAAAATATTGCGAATTTCCTCGTTCTCAAGCATCTTATGTAAACGCGCTTTCTGCACGTTCAATATCTTTCCTTTGAGCGGAAGAATAGCTTGGAAGCGGCGGTCGCGTCCTTGCTTTGCAGAACCACCTGCCGAGTCTCCCTCAACCAAATACACTTCGCAATGTTCGGGGTCGTTGATCGAGCAATCAGCGAGCTTGCCGGGGAGAGCGGTGTTCTCCAACGCATTTTTACGGCGAACCATGTCTTTCGCCTTGCGAGCCGCTTCACGTGCTTCTGCGGCGCGGAGCACCTTATCAATGATGCGCTTGCCGACGTTCGGATTCTCTTCCAAGAACTGCGCGATCTGCTCGCCCATGATCATCTCGACCACAGACTGCACTTCGTTGTTACCGAGCTTTGTTTTTGTCTGACCTTCGAACTGCGGCTCAGCAACTTTGCACGAGATGATCGCCGTTAGTCCTTCGCGATAATCATCACCTGTGAGCGAAATTTTATCGCTCTTAACAAGATTGTTCTTCTGCGCCCAATTATTCATTGTGCGCGTCAATGCCTTACGGAAACCCGCAACGTGCGTACCGCCTTCATGCGTGTTGATATTGTTGACGTAGCTGAAGAGGTTCTCGTTGAAGCCGTCATTATACTCGAAGCAGACTTCGACGGGAGTATTATCTTTTACGCCCTCAACATACACAGGCTTATGAAGCGAGATGCGCGTACGATCAATATGCTTGACGAAATCGCGCAAGCCACCTTTGGCATGGAATATTTCTTCTTCCTTCGTCGTCTCATCTTTAAGCACGATCGTTACTGTCGGATTCAAGAATGCAAGCTCCATCATACGCTCTTTGAGGTAATCAAAGCGTATAGCCTGCGATTGCTTGAAGATCTCAGGATCGGGCTTCCACGTTGTATAGGTACCCGTCTTTTTTGATTTGCCGATGACCTTTACCTTCTCGACTGGTTCGCCGCGTTCGTAACGCTGGAAGAATATCTCACCGTTCTGGTGAACCGTGACTTCGCACCACTCAGAAAGAGCATTCACTACCGACGCACCAACGCCATGCAGACCACCCGAAACCTTGTAGACGTTCTTATCGAACTTACCACCCGCATGGAGCACCGTCATAACGACCTGCAACGCCGAGACCTTTTCGCCGGCATGGATGCCCGTGGGGATACCGCGACCGTTATCGGTCACGGTGCATGAACCGTCTTCATTTATCGTAATACTTATCTCGCTGGCATGACCTGCCAAGACCTCATCGATCGAGTTATCGACGATCTCATAGACAAGGTGATGCAAGCCGCGAGGACCCACATCGCCGATATACATAGCAGGGCGTTTCCGCACTGCTTCAAGTCCTTTGAGAATCTGAATATCTTGAGCGCCGTATTCTTGAGTGTTTGCCATTATAAGATGCGATAGAAACGATTGAAAAACAACAACTTACGAGGTGTGATTTTGTAGACTTACTGAACAAAAAAACGAGGCGTTAGGTTTGCTTTTTCACAAGCTATTTTAGTGGGCAACTAAACTCCAGAAAACAGCATTTTATTACTAAATAGGAAACAAAATATGCAAACATCGCAACATACCGCTGAATCATTCTGGAAGCTTTACCTCGCGCTCTCTACCGATGAAAAAAAAGCTGTCCTAACGAAATTCTTCGTGGAGAACGATCTCTATCAAGATATTAGCGACAGTGAAATTGCCGAAGAACGTAAGAATGGATCTTTCACTGCTTGGGAAGATGTGCAACGTGAGCGCAACGCACGCCGCGCTGCATGAACTACCAAATTCGGATTGAGAATGCCGCTCGGAAGGAAATACTCGATTTTGACGACAAAACCTATGATAGGGTTTCTGAAAAAATAAACCTCTTACAATCTGAGCCTCGACCTTCCGGTTGCAAGAAATTAAGAGGGTCGTCAAACTATCGTATTCGAGTCGGAGATTTTAGAGTTATTTATTCAGTCAATGACAAGGATAAAATTGTTGATATTTTATCAGTCACCAATCGAAAAGATTCTTATCGTTAGTCCATACGTCTCAGCTATGCCGCTCATAAAAAAAAACGCCGCACATTTCTGCGCGGCGTGAATTTCTGAAATGAAATGTGGACTTACTTCTTCGCCATCACGAGGTCGTAGGTTGCAGTCGTCGGCGAACCCTTTGCCTTTGCGCCGAGCTTTACATCTACGCCATGAATTGGGTCTCCGGTATTTCTATCTGCCATGCCATCGCCATCAACGTCACCGACAGTTACTTCGCCAACGGTTGTACTTGGTGCTGTCTTATCGAGTTCTTTCGTGATCACGAAAGGCTTATGCATACGCTTTCCTGAAGACTGCCCCGTAGCAACATCACGCGGAGAAACGATGCAATCCCACTCGATCTTCTGATAGGTAAAGCTCAATGAGGCAGTGTTATCGGTTGTGCGTTTTGTCGCGCCGGTTTTTCCCGCCTTTGCCTTATAGATCACGGTGTAGGTTCCGCCTGGGATGTCCTGCGCCGAGAACGTACCGTCGCTATTTTCCGTCAGCTTGATGTGCTTGCCTTTGCATTCGCCCTTGATGCCGTCAAGCTCAAGCAAGTAATCAGATGCTGCAAATGATGTTTTTGCGAAGAATACGATAGCTAAAAGTGCTGCTAATACTGAGAATGTGTTACGTGTTTTCATGATCGTTAAAAGAATAAGTTAATGAATGTTACTCATATAACTCCTGAAGCCCTCATCATGTGACAAACAACAGCAATTATGAACAAAGATTCATAGGCGGTAGGGGAAATATACCCTCTTGAGGACTATACTCAAATTCCGTATATTTGCACACCTTTCATTAACTTTCTTGTTGAGCATAAATGACCATTTCAAAATTTCATCTTCGTTCTTCATCCCCATACTTCGCATGATACATCGTAACAACAGAGGTGAGGGCGGACTCAAAGAAACGGCGCGCATTGAAACCTTCAGTGACGGAGTTTTTGCTATCGCCATCACACTCTTAGTTCTGGAACTGATACAAATACTCCACAGCGGTCATAAAGGTGATCCACTCAGCTCGTATCTCGATCATTGGTCTGCATTCCTTGCGTTTTTCATTGGCTTCTGTACGATCCTGATATGTTGGATCAACCACCACCACGTCTTTACCTATATACGCTCGGTTGATAGCAAGATCATGTGGGTCAATGGCTTTGTATTATTAGTGGTCACGTTTACACCTTTCCCGACAGCCATCCTCGCAGAGTATTTTACGAAAGAAGGAAACACCGCACTCGCCATCTTCGGAGGTAATTATGTCATGATGGCAATTAGCTCCTACGCGATCTGCGCCTATGCCTACAACCACTCACTCATTGATGAAGAAAGCCGCATCTTCTTTCGTGCAATGAAACGCACCTATGCCCTTAGCATTCCCTATACCCTCATAGCACTCGGAGTGTGTTTCATTTCCATACCGGGCGCGATCTGCCTCTACGTCATCCTCTTCGCCGTCTTTGCCTTCCCAAGGGAATTCGCAGAGCGGCTCATGAAGAAGAATGCAAAAAGTACTTCAGCAAAAAAGCGAGAACACTAAATACACCTATTGTTTTTGCATGCCGCCGTAACACTTCATAGCGGAAGAATTATGGACTCATATTTCGCTATAGTATTAAACGCACAAAAGCCGCCCAATCGGACGGCTTTTGATCTTACATAAAGAGAGTGCTGTTACTTTTTCCCTACGGCTAAGTCGTAAGTGACTTTCGCGCCGCTTGCGTCTTTGAAGCTTACCGTACCGGTGATGCCGTCGCAATCATCATCAATGGTGAACGAGCCGATCGTTACCGGAGCAGAACTCTTACCTAACATCGGGGTGTTGGCGTCCCATTCCTTGGTAATTTTCGCTGTTCCATGTTGACGCTTGCCCGTTGGCAAACCGCTTGCATGATCGCGCGGCGAGACGATCTCATGCGATATCGTGATCTCGGAAACAG
>JBKJHR010000061.1:0-12104 GCA_046598695.1 Kapaibacterium sp. (SeqCode) | reverse complement strand
ATTTCCTTCAGAGAAATTGACTTCTTCGACTTGCTCTCGCTCACGATTTCGCCACGAGCATCGCTGATGTAATATACCATATCATGCACACTTGTCGGCAATTCAATCGTTAATTGCGAATGCGCAGGGTTGGGATAAATTTTAACGAGTGTAAGGCTCACTTCAGAACTAACGCTAGCGGGAATAATTGTAACTGCAAATGGAGTGGACATATTTACGCATCCATTTGAATCTGCAATATGTACTAAGTATTCACCGCTTTGTAGAGGATAAAAAGATTGGTCTGTTGCTCCACTAATAACATTCCCATTCAGATACCATTGATATGAGCTTGCAATAGAAGCATAGAGTGTATCATTTGTTTTCGTAATGGTTGGAGGGATAGGAGGTGCATTGCGTATCACGGTAATAGTATCGGATCCCCCGATACAGCCAATGCCGTCTGTCGTAACGATACAAGAATACCTGCCGGAATTCTTCACGGTTATCGTTCTCGTTGTTTCTCCCGTTGACCATGTATAACTTGTAAATCCCGCACCTGCATCAAGCATTGATGAACCCCCGTCGCAAAAGGACCCTTTCCCTTGTAGAAGAAGTGTCGTGAAAGGAGGAGATTGCGTGTGAATTGTTATCACATCTTGATTTGAGCAACCAATAGAGTCGCTGACTGTCAAACGGAATGAAGCAGATTTTCTTACTACGACCTTGATATTCCTTTCAGTACCCACGACTTTATGTGTTGTTGTGTCAACCCACTGATATGATAGTTTACCATATCCGGATGCAATTACAGGGGTTAAAGAAACACTATCCACTCCGCAAATAGTAATATCCGCTCCGGCATTAACAGTAGGCTTCTCAGCAAAGACTGTTACCGTATCATACGTCCGCATTCCGTTTCCGTCACCTACTCGCATTACATAGGTCGTTGTGACAATGGGAGATGCTGTGACTTCTTCTGTATTGGTTTGTGATAGTCCTTGGGCGGGCCACCACAAATATGTGTATGGAGTAATACCTCCATCTACAGATTTTCCAATTTTTACTGATGATCCCGGACAAATATGTGGGTCAGAGCCGGCGTATGCTTGAGGCTTTTCAACCCAATCCAAACATCCTGCGCGATTTGTCTTATTCCGCATAAAGACTGCAACACGAGGATGTATTTTCATTTCGGTGCCGTAAGAGGTCAGATGACAATAACTCATGATCGTCCCTTTGCGAGGTTTCGGAGTCGGGTAGCAACTACCTTCCGCCCCGACACATGAATCCACCGCAGGATTCCATGAGCAACTATGTGTATGTGGCGAACCGACATTATGTCCAAGCTCATGGCTGCTGACATCCGTATCCCAAATGTACCCATCAGCAGGAAACACATAGCGGTTATCTAACCCACAATACGCATAATTATAGCTATCTATATTTTCTGCACATAAGACACCAACATACGCAAGTCCTCCTCCACCTTTCGCTGAAAACAGCAAAGCCGCCGCACGTGGTTGGCTCGTCATGTTTGCATTCCAATACGATTGAAATTGTCCGAGCAATACGCCGGGACTACCACCTGTATACGGGTCATTTCCGTCAGTCCACACTTTAAGGTATTGCGATGTAACCCCAACATGCACATCCCGCAGATATACATCACACATCGTACCAAGAACTGCAATTGCATACGTTATTGATTCATCAAGATTCTTATTATGCGCCTGATAGTAGGAATAATCGCACTCGATAGCAATACGCATCAGATTCACTTGGGTGATAGCTTGTATTTCTTGTTGCGGCTTTGATTGGAATTCAGCGATCTCTTTCGCCATCGCATCAAGACGTGGCTGATTGAACGGGAGATCTTCTGCACCACAATTCCATGGTTTTGATTTTAACGATTGACTGATTTCTGTTTCACGGTAGCAAATAAGTGGGGATGAACCTTCAGTGGATGTCTTGTAGATCGGAGAGATCAGAAAGCGTTCATCATTGCTTGGTTGGATATAGCCGATGGTATAGTTATTGAAGATGGCGAGATACACGTGTGAACCTTCATCTCCCTCAATACTGCCATGCAAAAGGATATGCTTCGGCGCGGCAACGACACGATCTCCGCTTTTTCTTCCTTCAAGAATCTTTGCATCATGACTCAATACATCGAATTCCTCAACGAGTAATGTCACACGTTTGCCGCCAAGTGGAAAATTTGGAATCCGTTCAATGTGGTCTATGCCATCAGTAACATCAGCGAACACGCCCTTATCCATAACGACAAATCCTGAACTCGCTGGATAAGCAGTCTGCACAGGCGCAGGAGTCGTAATAACGGTAAAGATCGAACGCGGAGCAATCCCAGGCGATGCAATACGTTGCTCTCCTTGAGCAAACACAGCTGAACACCAAGACAACATGAGACAGAGACTGACAACTCTTTTCATACGTTTCTATATCTAATTTAGGGATAAATGTAGGTATAAAGAACACCAAATTGGGAGGAAGGTTACGTTTTTTAGGTGAATTTTTTGTGTCCCCAAATGTCTAACATTTGAATGAAAGGGGTTTTCCGGATGAGAAGCAAACATTAGTCCTATTCACTACGATCTTTATGAAATAGAGAAATATTCTTTGCGTTCTTTAGAAGAATAATATACTAGCGCATGATTTCGATCATGGGCAACTTTAATTATAAATACGCCTTTTCCCAAAGCATGAGATTCATCAACACCCAAAGCAGGTCGCCATTTTTGCGTTTGCCTTCGATGTGATCGGATTGCAATTGCTTGATATAAGGTAGAGAGAAATACTCTTTTGCGATATTGCTTGAGGCAAGCGATTCATCGAAGAGCGGCTTTAGATCCTTCTTCAACCATTCGGCAACAGGCGCGGCGAAGCCTTGCTTCTTGCGATAGATGAGTTCGTTCGGGATGATGCCTTCCGATGCTTTCTTCAAAATATGCTTCGGCACAAGATCGGGACCGAGCTTCACCGAAGTTGGCATTCGGAATGCGTACTCGACGATGCGATGATCGAGAAACGGTACACGTGCTTCGATGCTCGTTGCCATCGAGACCTTATCAACGCGCATGAGTAGCATCTCCGGCAGACGCTGGCGGAATTCGAGATACATCATGCGTCGCGTGTATTCGGTATCGGGATAACGAGCGTTAATTTCACTATGCCACTTCTGGGCAAACGTATACGTCGAATGGTCTTCCTTCGAGTAATTCGTGAAGAGGTTTTTCTTATGCGTTTCTGTATAAGCCATCGCACCACCCCAAAAGAATTCTTCCCCTTCGGAATATCGGCGCATGTATTCGCGCATCAAGGGATGCTTGATGATCGGGCTTGATGCGAGGTAGCCAAGTTTGCGCAAGGGCTTCGGAAGCCATTCCTTCCAATACTTAGCGCGGAATTTCATATCGCGGATCATCCACGGATAGCCCAAGAACTCCTCATCCGAACCTTCGCCGACTTGCACAACGATCGTGCCGTTATCACGCGCTAACTTCGAGACGAAGTACAGCGGAATGCAAACAGGATCGCCGTTCGGCTCATCTTCATGCCAAGCAAGTTTAGGAATGATCGCTTGCGCGTCTTTCGATTCGATGAGAATCTCGTGATGATTCGTTTTGAATTTCTCAGCGATCTGCCGAGCATATTTCAGCTCATTATATTTTTCAAGCTCAGTAAAACCAACGGTGAATGTCTGCACAGGGCGATCCATCAGCTCGCTCATCAACGCAACGTTCAAACTCGAATCTATTCCACCGGAAAGGAACACGCCGAAAGGAACATCAGACATCATTCTATCTTTAATAGCGCGTCGCAAAAGAAAGCGCAAATCTTCGATAGCCTTCTCTTCGGTCAGAGATGTATCAATATCTCCGGCATCAAGCAAGCTCCACCATTTACGTTCGGTGATCTCACCGTTACTCGTGATGCGAATACAATTCCCTGCTTCGAGTTTATGAATGCCTTTGAACATCGTCTCCGGCGCAGGAGGCATCAAGAAGGAAAGATAGTGAGGCAACGCACGCTCATTTAACTGGGCAGAAATTGCAGGATGTTGGAGCAAGACTTTTATCTCGCTTGCCCACATGAATCTGCCGTCGGGATTTGCGAAATAGAGCGGCTTTATGCCGATGCGATCACGGATGAGAAAGACTTCCCTCTTCTCTTCATCCCAAATAGCAATGGCGAACATCCCCAAGAATTTCTTGAAGCACTCTTCGCCCCATTCCATGAAGGCATAGAGAATCGTCTCGGTGTCGCTCTTGGATTTATAATTGTATCCCTTGGCTTCAAGCTCCTTGCGGACTTCGAGATGGTTATAGACTTCGCCGTTGAAGGTAATGGTAAATCTGCCGTCGGGGGTTGTCATCGGTTGATGTCCCGCAGGCGAGAGATCAACAATGGCGAGGCGTCGGAACGTCATGCCACACCGACCATCACGCGAGATGAACCAACCCGCATCATCGGGACCACGATGCACCATCGCATCCGACATCTTCGTCAGAAGCTCGGGTGAGACTTCGGGATTACTGGGGTATGCGTAATCAAATACGCCTGCTATTCCGCACATAGGATTTCTTAAACGCCATACGGAATAGAATCGTCGCTGTTACAGGTTCACTCCCAATTGAAAGATAGGATGGTATGCGCATTTCACTCCCCTCTTGAGAGGGGTTGGGGGTGCGTTCCCCTAACCAACTAAAGTCTGTTCTACTATCCTCCAAGAATCATTACCCGTCATGCAAACTCTGAAGGAGCAATTCTCCGAAACATATAGCACCAAGAAGAAAGATATTCCTATATTTCATAGCCCAAGTGGTTAGTAATCGCGATCTCATAATAAGCAGGAAATTTATTTCGGTGGTATTTGGGTTAAAGATGCTACTAATATATAGACACATATTCTGATGGCAGAGTTACACGAACACATCCACGAGAAATCCGTTATCCGCAAGGAAGACCTTTCGACGGCGTATCCGAAGCGAAAACCGCGAATCTTATCCGGTATGCGCCCGACGGGCAAATTGCATATCGGGCATTTTGTCGGAGCGTTGGAGCCGTGGGTGAATCTGCAACCCATCGCCGAGAATTACCATCTCATCGCCGATTATCACGTCCTGACAACGAAGCTCGATACGACCGATCTTACGTCGCTTTCGATCGATATGGCAATTGATTGGATAGCCGCTGGCATCGATCCTTCGGAATCACCGATCTTTCGTCAATCGAAAGTGAAAGAACATGCCGAGCTATTCCTGATCTTCTCGATGCTGATAACACAATCGCGTTTGGAGCGCAACCCGGCAGTGAAAGATCAAGTCCGCGATCTTGGCATTGGCGAGAAAATGACGTACGGACATCTCGGCTATCCCGTTCTGCAAGCCGCTGATATTCTCCTCTATAAAGGCGATCTCGTGCCCGTTGGTGAAGATCAGATTCCGCACGTGGAGATCACTCGTGAGTTCGCTCGTGATTTTAATAAGATCTACGACGAGGTCTTCCCTCTTCCGAAAGCATTCGTCAGCGAATTCCCTCGCTTGCAAGGCTTGGATGGTAAGCGTATGTCGAAATCCATCGGGAATACGATCTTGCTGTCCGATACACCTGATGATACGTGGAAGAAAATGAAATCCGCCGTCACCGACCCTGCGAAGGCGCGGAAGAACGATCCGGGCAATCCCGATATTTGCCTCGTCTTCACCTATCATAATAAGTGGAATGCGGGTGAAGTGGCGGAGATACGTTCGGGCTGCGAATCCGGCGCACTTGGCTGTGTGGATTGCAAGAAGCGCGTCACCGAGCAGATCAACATTACCTTCACGCCTATTCGCGAGAAGCGCAAAGAGCTTGAGACGAACGTTGACGAAGTCGTGAAGATGATCGAGAGCGGCGAAGAACGCGCCAGACAGACAGCACAAGAAACCATGCGCGACGTTCACGATGCGATGAAGTTCGGCTAAGCAATGCGTTACGCAACACCCCTCATCATCGCTCTGCTATTCCTATCGGCGTGTAAGCCATCGGGTGATGCTTCGCGTATGCGATTAGAACGAATGTTCGAGATAGCGAAGAACGATCAATGCTCGGAGCTATCGCATTACATTCTCTATAACGGCAGAAATATGCGTCGCAATTACCGTGATACATTGCATATCGCGGATTCATCGGAACGAGCATACGCAACAAAGATATGCGACTTCTTGAACAAAGCACAGAGCGGAGCGAAGAAGCTGTATTACGCCAAGTTCTACAACGCCTATAAGCAAGGACTCGATAGATACGTATGGGAAGTACTCGCCGAGAAAAGCGACGGCATCTACAAATACGGCTTCTCCTTCACCCCGCTCGATTCAACCTACTACCTCATCGAGGTGCATTGAGACAGCCTATCATTCCGAACGCTCTCCCTATCCTGTCATTCCGAGCGAATGCGAGGAATCCCCTAAGGTGTGCACTGAGATTTCGTACAAGAAGTGAGGGGATTCCTCAGTCAGTCGCTCTCGCTCCTTTCTTCGGAATGACATGTAGATAACTGTCCATTTGTCCAAATGTCCATTTCTATAGGTGTTAGACATTTGGTCATATGCATATATACATATGACCAAATGCTATATTCTGGTAAGAATAGCATTCTGGTCAAATGGTCAAATCTCCCTAATGAGCCTAATGAGCCATTAGTCCCGTGAGGGACGATGTACTCGCAGCCCAGGGTGAAGACCGAAGGGCGTAACCCTGGGTAGGTGAATGCACAATGTTGTTGTAGCCCTGGAAGGGCGGCGTACTTCGCCCTTTGCAGGGCTTGGGGTGTTTATTCGTCACTCACCCAGGGTTTCGCTTCGCTCCACCCTGGGCTGCGAGTACATCGTGCCTCCGGCACTGGTGTGAAGAAAACCATAAACCATAAACCGTTTTCCCTATACAAATGGTATTTGGTTTATGGTATTAGACAGGTATATACCAAAAACCAAATGCTATATTCTGGTAAGAATAGCATTCTGGTTTATGGTTTTTCACCCAGAAGTGTCTGTTGCCCATCATCCTGATGATCCTATATGTGAGATCATTTGTGGTTTGTGAAATGTGCGAATGTAAAGGCAAATGCACATTTCACATTTGCACATACGCCTTCATATACACCTACATATGTGAAATGTGAATTGCTATATTCTGTAAGAATAGCACATTTCACAAATCACAAATGCCCTTATTCGTAACAAAAATGGCATCTGGCACTCACTCTTCTTGGAATGAGAGATGAATCTTGCTCAGCAAGCCAAATGCTTTCGTATTTTTGCCTCGTTAACTAACTTTCATACTACGTGAATCTAATCTTATTCGGACCGCCGGGAGCCGGCAAAGGCACGCAAGCAGAATTCTTGCGCGATAATTACAACCTTCATCACATCTCGACCGGAGATATGCTGCGCGCCGCCATCAAGGAAGGCACACCGCTCGGCTTGGAAGCGAAGAAATTCGTGGAGTCTGGTGGATTAGTCCCCGACGAGGTTATCATTGGATTGGTGGGTGAGGTTCTTGCCAAAGATAAGGCAGCTGGCAAAGGCTTCCTGCTCGATGGCTTCCCTCGCACTCTCGCCCAAGCAGAAGCACTCGATGTGCTCTTCGGCGAGCTTGGCATTGATGATGTCACCATCGTCATGCTCGAAGCACCCGAAGAAGAGCTTATACAACGGATGATAAAGCGCGGATTGGCTTCAGGAAGAGCAGATGATACAGAAGATACCATTCGGCACAGGCTTACTGTTTATCACAACCAGACAAGCCCCGTGAAGGCGCATTATGATAAGACGCGTGGTGTCAAACAGGTCAATGGTCTTGGCAATGTGGAAGAAATTACCGAGAGGATCAGGTTCGCTTTGAGTTGAAATGCGTGCGGGCACATTTTCTGTGCCCGCACACTTCATTCCTACCTCATGATCTTCAAGCTCTTCGCATATTGCTCACCACCGGATTCGAGGATCACATAATAACTTCCTTCGGAAAGACGGGAGACATCCAACGGCAACTCATTCACTCCTTCATTGAGAGATGAGCAATTCATTCGCAGCATTTCGCGTCCGATATTATCTACAACCTTGATAATAGCTACCGAGCGAGTATTCCCCATCAGACGTATCGTCAAAGACAAGCACAAGCACTGATATGATAGGACTCTTCATACCACCCTCCAAGAGTTATGAGAAAAAAAGACTACTTAATGACGTTCACATTGCGCATCAGCACCTTCCCGCCGCATTCAGCGCGGAGGACATATATCCCCGCAGGAAGCGTCGAGACATCGAGGCCATATTCATACGCCCCAGCAGCAAGCCGCTCATTCACAGCAATAGAACGCACTACATTACCCAAAACATTTGAAAGCGTCAAGGTTACGAGACCTGGCGCATGTATATTGACAATTATTTTCGTTGCCTCATTCGCAGGGTTCGGCATAATGCTTACATCCGTCATATTCGGGATCTCAGCGTTGCGGCGAACAGCATCAGGGATGTTGGTCATCTCGATCTCATACCATACTGCATGATCTTTTTCCTGATCGAGCACGATCTTGTAGATATTTGATTCAGGAGTTATCCTCTTTCCATACGCGAAATCTTTTGAACGGATACCTTCCGAAGTAAGCGGACGAACGCGAACGAGGGTAGAATCGGACTTGATGAACAACTCGATATTTGCAGCACTCATCACCGTCGGAGCCTTCCCCCAACTGCTACGAATGCCCGTTGAATCAGGCCACCATATCATGTTCGAGTTCTGCGCACGAGTTGTTGCTGTCACCAATAAATGCGATGACTTCGCGATAGATTCTGTATCAAGTGATGTAACGAGAAGTGATAAGTTATCTCTTGTATCATCAACTCTACGGAATTTCAATACCTTCAGATCAACTGTATCATTACCAAAGTTTGCGATGGCACCGACCACTTTATCAGCGTTGATGGTAAGCATCCCGCTCGTCTGCGCCCATTTGAGTTCACCCGTCTCCGATACTTTCATTGACGTATCCGAGACATAGGGATACTCACTTGCGATAGTATGCTTTGTTACTCCAAACTTCTGTCGGACTTTATAGAGCGTCGTGATATTCGGGTCAAGATAGCCTTCTACACCGAAAGGCTCGCGATAATCAGTTTGCGATGAGAAGAGAAAAATGTCATCTTTATCATGGGTTATCGGCACATAATTCTCAGATGTTTTGATAAGCCCATTACGGAACATCGCACTCACAGCAGGGAACAATGAGAGGATACCGGGATTTCCTGCAATGTCGTAATACGTACCATATCCACCAGTAGATGCGTAGATCGAATCTGAGAAGACATTCTGTCTATAGAGAGCGTAGAGATGGAAGAACATCCCATCCCAATCTTGAAGACTGGCATACGAAGCTATAAACGGGACTGTCGCTCCGTAATACTGGTTCAATGTCGGGTTCATGAAAGATGCAATGTGTGGCTTTCCTTCAATACTTTGTGACGCGAGCATTCCGGTATAATATGAACCCGTCTCTTTGAGTGGCGAGGTGTTCGATATCATTTGGGTCGAATCGGTAAACCCAAATCCCGTACGAGCTCGTGGATAGTCAGAGTTTATGTTTGCTGAAGTATAATCCGACGCAGTATTCAATGCAGCATCAAGCCTCGTGCTCCACCATGCAGAAGTAAAGCAATTCACTAAGGTCTTCGCTTTGATCGTATCCTTGATACATGAGATCATACTTGCGTAGTACGCACGTTGCAATGAATCATAGAATATCCCGAGATCACGATAACGATTGAATGGGACCGCAGGACGCTGCGCGAAGGGAATGCGATAAATAGCAGAAATGGTTGAGGTTTCCCCACTGGTAAGCCCTACCTCTTCTTTTTGCTTTAGTGTAAAGCCATCAAGCATTACATCCCCGAGTTGATTACCTATAGCAACAAAAAGATTCTGTAATCCACCATTGAGGCAGCGGAAAGGAACCTTGAATTGCTGCCAACTTGTATCAATGTTGATCGCTTGATTTATGGAAACAGAATATGCCGTAAGATCATAAAGATAGAGCAAGATAGAGCGATTCTTAATATTTTGAGCGGCATCATATCTGACCTTCGCCCAGAATGTAAGTTCATACAATGTGTCCTTGCCAAGACGCACTGTTGTATTTACTAAGCCCGCATCACCATACGCTGGATTTCCGCCTAAATTGGACAACGTCAGAAGCATACAATAATTAGAATCTTTGCCAGGCGAGAGAAGTGTTTTATCGCCTGTTACCCCATTATTCGCAGCGAATGACCATGCCGGCGAACCGATCTTCTCAAAACTTCCATTGACAACAAGGTTTGGTGGATTCGTAACAAGTCCGCCCTTCCATCCTAAATTTATTGCAGCATCGCTTCCATATTTCTTGAGTAAATACTTCGAGTACAGCGTATCCAGCTTGCGCGAAAAGTTAAACGAAATTGACTGCACTCCACCTCTATTGTAATAATTATTCGTATCAATATAATTGAGAAAGTTATATCTCCATGCATAATTAAGGTTCTCATTATCGGTGATCTCTACACCTGCGACAGAAGGTTCATCGGCAATGCGTGTATTGGTGAGTGGATTAACATGGGTCAGAACCGTCTTTGCCCAGCCTCTATTGAGATCAGCAGCTCTTTTATCCACGAAGTGTACAAAGCGTCCTGCTCCCCACATCGAGTCTTGATAAGCAATACCGTCTGATGGGTAGTAGTAGTGATTATTCTGCAACACAAAGAACGTGTAGATGCCAGCTTGTTTAAATTCATAAAGCAAAGTATCAAGTTTCGCGAATTGGTCAGGGTTCGGAACGTAAGAACCTTTGGTTGAATAATTCTCTGCAGAATATTGAACTAAGCTTGCAGAATTGTCATACGAGTAATCATTGTAGTTCAAGCGAACAGCATTGATGCCAAGCTTCTGAAGATGCCTCGCAAGAGTTTTGCATCCTTCCGCGCTTAGAAACTGAGCACTATACTCAAGCTCCGTGCCAAAGAAGCGAATACGCTCATTATTCGCCGTAACGAAATGTCCATTCGCATCAACTTTGACGTTACCTTTTGTCCCTGCAATTTCTTTCTTGATCGGGAAGACGACGTTATTCGTCACCGTGTCACGCCCACCAATTGTGAATGGAAATGGACGCTTTATCGGCTGGGCAAGAATATCCCCAACAAACGCGAGTGAAAGGACGCACATTAATACAACAAGACGTAGATTTTTCATAGCGTGATTACTTCTCATAAGAGACGATCAAAAAACTTAGCGAATGATTGAAAGATGCTTCACAAGGGATCCCGATCCTGAACGCAGTACGACGGTGTACATTCCGCTCGGAAGGTCGCCAACAACAGCCTTAGTATAAACTACTCTACCCTGTGATAGTTCTCCAGTTGCGACTTTTTTTACTTCTCTGCCAAGCGCATCGAATATAGAGACTGCGACAATTTCGCCGAGAGGCACTCTAAAAGAGAGTGAGGTTAATGAGGTCGCAGGGTTTGGAGCGATCTCCAACATTCTGCCCTCAAAAGCAACCACATCTCCCACCGATTCTGATTTTCCCACTTTCTGCTCGACCTTATACCACATACTCCTCGTTACGGTCGCATCAAGCGACACAGCAAACTCTTTCGGATTGCCCGTCTTGGTGGCAATATGTCTTTTTGACCGCATTCTGCCAATACTATCGAGCGGCGTGACGATGACGCTATCAACATCGGAAATGAAAAGGCAGGTAACAGTCGGTGCAGAAATAATTGTCGGCTTCGAGCCAAATCCCTTCGTCCCTAATGTATCGATCCAATTCATTCCGGTATTTTGGCTTCGGGTAGAAATGGCGAGAAGTTGTGTCCTTGAACTATCCATCGGCTTGCCATCGGTAGAAATGTAGTAAAAACTGATGTTCTCTTTTCCATTTGCCGAAGCGTCGGTTCTGCGAAGTGCGAACTTCGGGAATCTGGCAGTATCATTTGCATAAAAGCCCGTTGCAGCATATCCGTTTTGAAGAGTTGCCGTGAAACGACCGTTTGTCTGATCCCACAATAATTCTTTCGTATCCGAAGTCTTCG
>JBKJHR010000259.1:0-3814 GCA_046598695.1 Kapaibacterium sp. (SeqCode) | reverse complement strand
AAATACGGTCGTTGATAAGATCGTTATGAACGTCACACGCACACGTTCTGCATCAAAGGGTGAGCGCGTTGACGCTGAGGATGCTGCCAATGGAACGTGGACGATCACGAATATCCTATCCGGCACACCGATCTTGAATGGCAATTTTAGGCGCAACGGAAGTGTGACATTCCATACCACGAACAACGTTGATCGTACGATGACTCATGCACTGAGCATACAATTCACGAACGATACACTTGTTCGCAAAGATAACGGCAACGGTAAGTATGCCTATTTACAAGGACCTGCAACATCACACTTTGAAGCAACTACTGCAAAGGGTGTTCAGATCATCCGCGATACGAAGATCACATTCAATGGTGACGGAACCGCAACACTTGCAGTGACTCGCACAAGTGGCGACGGTACGACAGACATCTACACTATCGATGTCAAAGCTGGAAAGTGGCTCCGCAAAGGAAAATAAAAAAAAGGTGAAACAAGAAAAAAGCCGCAACGGAGAACGTTGCGGCTTTTTCTTTTTAACGGACGTTGCCGAGAATAAACTTATCGCCTACTTTCAAGAAGCCATAGTTTGCGGTATCGGTCTGATCAGTTTTCTCATGATAGAGGAGTTTCCAGAAATACCACGTCTGATCTTTTTCTCGCTCCATATAGAACTGATGGAATTCCACTTGCTTCGCATTCTCGTTGATGGTCTTGATGTTGGTGCAGACAGCCTTCACCTGATCTAACTCGTCAGGAATGTCTGTGTTCAACCCAGACTTCAGTCTCCGAACGGTATCGGTTCCTTTATAGGCAATGAATGCTGATGCTTTCTTGAACTCCTCTTTTTGCGCGAAGCTAAAGAGCTGATTCAAACGTGTCTTCACATTTTCGCTCTCATCATTGATCATGAGCTTCTTCGGCGGATGCCCAAAAACGATCACGAATACGAACAAACTCAGGAATACCGCAGTAGTAGTTTTCTTCATAATATGTAGTAGTGACAATCCTCAACTATGAGGTGGCATCATTTGTGCCGCCTTTTATCTATACGATGCTGGTTGAGATAGTTACGGAGGTAGGCAAACAGCAACTGAGTCATGCCCCAAGAGAGCATGACTCAGTAGGATAGTCTATATTTACATCGAAGCCTTTTTCTCTTCGACACCGGCAATATGGTGAACGGGTTTTACCGTCTTGAGATAACGATAGACTGCCTTTAATTCAAGGTCGGTCATGCGGCTGAAGGGACCCCAAGGCATTGGGGATTCGAGCACGAGCTTCCCTTTTCGGAAACGCTCGACAAAGAATTCCTCTGTCCAATTTGCGAGCTTACCAGTTTGTTGGTCAGAAGTAATGTTTGGAGGATAGACTTTGAACTTCGGGTCTTTAATACCTTCAAACTCAGAGCCGCCCGCAAAGTCTTCTCCGATAAATGCACCGGTCTTCATATCGCGTTCCGTATGACATCCGCGACAATTCGCAACGCTCCACACTATATACTTCCCATATTCAACTGTCGAATCAGGTGTGACGGTCTTCGGATTTGGTCCGTTAGGTCCAAGTGGTTTTAAGAGAAATGCCTTCACTGCCATACCTAAGAAGTTAAAGTCGTAATGTTCGACGTAATGCTTCACAGGAGGAAGTGTGCGGAGATAAGATAGTATTGCAGTGAGATCATCGTCGCTCAGATTTTGGAATGGCATGAAATCAGGTATTGCGCGTCCGTCTTTTCCGACGGCATGACGCAAGGTGCGGGCTATTTCACCATCAGTAAATTTACCGATGCCCGTTTCGGGGTCAGAAGTGATATTGGCAGAGCGGATAATCCCGATCGGCAGCTTGAATTCAAATCCACCGATAAGATCAACAACTTCTCCGCGTTCAACCTTATCCGAGAGATTTGCTGGAGCGTGACAAAAGGCGCAATGAGCAGGTCCCGTAACGAGGTACTTCCCTCTTGCGATAACAGAGCTATCGGTGCTTGCGTGAATGTTAGGATAAGGCGCATCGAAGGTTTTGTTCTTCATCGCAAAGACAAGAACAACAAACACAACTGCCAACGACCCAACTACGATACCAACCCATTTCAGGATCTTCAATGCTTTTTTCATAAGGAATGAATTAATGATGAATGACAAATATGCTACAAAGCACACAGTGCAAATATAGCAAATTTTTCTACCAATTCATTAAAAATTTCCGATTGGATCTACGCGATTTCCTACTTCAAATTCTCATAAAACAACGCACCGCATTTTACGCCGCGATGGAAGTTGTTGAGGTTCATTTTTTCGTCGGGCGAGTGGGCGTTCTGGTCGGGTAAGCCAAAGCCCATGAGGACGGTCGGTGCGCCGAGGATGGATGCGAAGCTATTGACGATGGGGATCGAGCCGCCTTCACGTGTCAGGAATGGCTGCTTCCCAAAGACCTCAGCGAGTGCCTTCGTTGCGGCTTTCATGCCGTCGGAATCTATCGGCGTCATTGCGGGCATTCCCCCATGCAGATCAATGACCTTGATCGTGACTCCCACAGGCTTGATCGTGTTGAAGAACGCTTCAAATTTCTTCGCTATCTCATCTGGTGTTTGATTCGGCACTAAGCGCATCGAAATCTTGGCGTATGCCTTTGATGGCAGAACGGTCTTTGCACCTTCGCCCGTAAAGCCACCCCATATTCCATTGCAATCAAGTGTCGGACGCGCCCACATTCTTTCAAGCTCGGTGTACCCTTCTTCGCCTGGTGTTGCATCTGTTTCGAGATCTTTCATGAAGGCGTTTCGGTCGTATGGAAGGCGAGAGAACTCTGCGCGTTCGATCTCACTGATCGGATTCACGTTATCATAGAATCCATCAATGAGTATCCTTCCCTTCTCATCTTTTAGCTTCGAGATCATCACGGCAAGTGCATTGATCGGATTCTCGACTGCACCGCCGAAGAAGCCTGAATGCAGATCGCGGTTCGGACCTGTCACTTCTACCTGCATATAGCACAAGCCGCGCAAGCCGTAACAGAGCGAAGGTTGATCGTAACCGAACATAGGTGTATCGCTCACAAGAACCGTATCGCAAGAAAGCATCTCTTTATGATCGGAAAGAAACTTGTCGAGATTCGGCGAGCCGATCTCCTCTTCACCTTCGATCATCACTTTCACATTCACAGGCATCGCGCCGCTTGTGCTGAGATGTGCTTCGATAGCTTTCAATTGCATCCACACCTGCCCTTTATCATCGACCGATCCACGCGCATAGATATTATCGCCTTTGATCGTCGGCTCGAATGGCGGATTCGTCCACAGATCGATCGGGTCAACAGGCTGCACGTCATAATGACCATAGAAAAGAACGGTATGAGCATCATTGCCGGCATCAAGACGTTCGCCATAGACGACAGGATGCCCAGCGGTTTCATAGATACCGACCTTGTTCAATCCCATCCTGACAAGTTCGTCACGGACGAACTCTGCGCATCGACGGGTTTCGGCATTGTGTTCCGGCGAAGTTGAAATGGAAGGAATGCGTAAAAAAGCCTTGAGTTCGTCTTCGTATCGAGCCTTGTTTGAGTCAATAAATGCGAGAATGTTGGTCATTGTTTCTTGAGAAAATTAGTACAGATCATTATGAGAGCCAATGTCGTAGAAAATAGCCTTCTTGCTCTCGCTAAACCGGAACAGGACGCGGAGATCATAGGCAACTGAAAAACTCCACATTCCTCTGAGTTTTCCATGAAGTTTGTGGGTACGCAGTTGTGGATGAAGAGGGTCAGAAATAAAAAGTGTTAGCTTCTCCTCAAAAAGTGAAGAGAACTCAGGAGTTAAGCGGGTGAT
>JBKJHR010000178.1:0-3499 GCA_046598695.1 Kapaibacterium sp. (SeqCode) | reverse complement strand
ATTAAAGAATATGCGGATGTCAAAAAGGTTATCGAAGAAACGGACGGAATTGTCTCATTAGATAACTTGAAAATGCGCCGTGCATCATCAGTAATATTCGTTGATGGAGTTGTTTCGATAAAGCGAGTCTTACCCTATGCTGCGATCGAGTCCATACTTTCCGAGATAGAAGCGCGAACCAGGGGTGTCATTCCTGATGCTGATATAAGTATCCAATGGAAGCCTGTGAAAACGGATATGGAGTCTCCATTTGAAACGATTAAACTCATCACCTCCGAATTTGGTATTTTGCCGCACAACATCGAACTATCAAAGGATGATAAGGGACAAGTATCGCTTGACCTGCATATTGAATTTCCCGAAGGAAGCACATTCGATCATTCTCATTCCAAGAGTGAGGAGATAGAGGCCGAAATCCTTCGTCAGCTTCCACAAATTACGCGAGTTGTCACACACTTGGAGGAAGAACGATCTGATCTAACGATCACTGACGTTCTTGACATTACTTCAAGCAATCCACAGTTTGCGATCCAAGTGAATGAATGTGCGCGAAGCGTTGGAAGTCAGGTAAAGGACGTGCGAAGTATTATCCTCTGGAAGACGATCTCTACTAATGAAGAAAAGTTAGCAGTCACTATTGAGCTATCATCAGGCTTGAGCCTAATTGCCGCACATGATATTGTGACAGATGTAGAAAGAACGCTTCGGAAATGTTTTCCGAAGCTCAGTAGAATTGTGATACACTCCGAACCTGCTTCTTAGCGATACAAGTTGAAAACGGAGTCTATACGAGTTAGATTAAATCGAAATGGCTCATCGTTTGCATCGTATACATTGAGGATGCAATTGGTTACGAGATCATTTTCAGCAGTGGATATTTCGTATGAACCACCGGAGAGCAGAGTGCAGATCTCTTCGGGATAGTAATATGTATATTCATATCCTTCTACTTCGCACATCTCATAGCAATTCCGATTCAAGAAGCTAAAGCACACAGCTTCTCTTGCATAGCGAACTGCACGATCGATCAGCTTCATCAGAGAGCCAATTCTGTCCTTATCAGGGAAGATAAACTTTACGCATGGTGCAACACCGAAAAGGGTAACTACATCAAAAGTCTGTTCATATTCATACTTAAAGAAATCACCAACGATAGCATTTACATTCGGATGCAAACGCTTGAGAATGGCGATTTGCTCTGAAGCAAGGTCAATCGCAGTCGGATCGATCACTTCGATCTTCTTCTCATTCAGAAATGAAAAGAGAAGCCCATTTCCTGAACCGACATCAAGTAAAGATTTTCCTTTGAGATCTATATGATCGGTGAGGAATTTAAATTGATTGTACATTTGCTCAGGGTCTGCCCAATCATTGGCGTCGAAGCCTTCTTTGCTGTCGAGTGCATTCTGATTGTAATAGCCAGCGAGAACATCTGCTGAGAGGGTAACGCCAGGCACGAGATGCTTACCAACGAGTGCTTCGCCGGAGAGGTTAGGGGTATTCATGTCCTACTTAGTTGAGTGTTGGCTCGATAAGGAATTTGCTGTCTTCCATGATCTTTTGGTCGTCTATCCATACATCGAAGCTGCGACCGACGACATCAATGTGCGTTGAGGAGTACCACGTAGCACCCGTATGTTCGCAATAAGGATAACCGAAGGCGATATGGCAACCAGGTATTTTTTCGTCTTGAAGGATGAGTCCGCGAATATCTTCTACAGCAATGTTTGTACCGATAGCAAACTCTCCAACGCGATCTGAATTTTCGTCACGATGTGTATATTCAATAAATTCTTCAAGGAGCTCTTTGTTATCGCACTCGCATTTTGTAATACGAGAATCTTTAATGTGAATTGTAAGTGGGGTGTTCTTCAGATCTCCGTACTTTGCACAAAGATAATCACCAACAACTCCATCAACAACATAGACGCCATTGATGTTTTCTGGGCAAGTAAGTACTTCACCACCAGGTAGATTGCCCCATTTTTCGCGTGAAATAATACCGCTTGTCTTAAGCCATTTCAGATCTGGAGAGAATGTTGCTTCGAGGTATGTACCACCTTTTGATTTTGCAATGATCTTTTTCGCCGTCTTTGCAAGCGTCCAAACGCTTTTGCTAATCGCATCTACTGCCAAGAAATCCGCCTGCATACCTTCCATCATGATCTGGTGATTGATGTTTACCATGTGTGCATGACGTGGCTTTATGCGATTGATAACGCCCATCATTTCTTTGCGCGTTTCGAGTTCGTTCTCCTGTGCTTGCATACAGTAGATAGAAACATCCGTTTTTTCGAGATCCGTCAAAATCTCTAGTGGCATGTGAAGCATTGGGCGTGGGGAATAATCCTCCACAACAAATGTATGAACATCAGCACCCGTATTCTTCAATTCTTGGTAAAGGCTTGCGGCGATAGCTATGGTCTCAAGATCGGTAATGATCGTCGCTCTTTCGCCAGATTGAACGCGAAGGCAGGTATGTACCGCGTTCTTGGCTGCTTTGGCATAAGCCGGTTCAAAGGGAATAGTATCTAATGCAGTTTTTTTCTTTTCGGTCACGGTCATAAGATTTTTCCGATAAAAATGAAATAATGTTAAACGATAATAATGAGCACAACTTTTGACTATAGTTCATCAGTAACAGAATTCCGCAGCACTTCGCTCCCGAATCTGGTAAGGTTGTTTATGAGCTTCAGGGTCTCAGGTGCATTGCCCTTCCGAACTTCCTCTCTCTGCGCTTCGTTGAAGCCTTTTCTATAGAACTTCGTGCTCCATAAGACAACTACACATATCGCTAACTCACAGATTTCTGCAATCGCATTCACTGAATATGACCTTGCCAACGGCTTGCACGTGATCTTACAGCAAGATCATAAAACGCCGATCGTGTGTATTAATATTGCCTACCATGTTGGCTCTAAGAACGAAACGCCTGAGCGTTCGGGCTTTGCGCATTTATTCGAACATCTTCTTTTTGAAGGCTCGAAAAATATCCCTCGTGGAATGTTCGATGAATACATTACTCGCGCTGGGGGACATAATAATGCCTATACCACCGAGGATAAAACGAATTATTACATGGTGCTTCCATCGCACCAATTCGAACTTGGCTTATGGCTCGAAAGTGATAGGATGATAGAATGCTCTGTCACAGAGGAAAGTCTTCGAAATCAAAAGGACGTTGTGAAGGAAGAAAAGCGTGAGCGATATGATAATACTCCGTATGGTTCGCTTGCCGAGCGAATGAGTCGCTTGGCATATAAAGAATTTCCGTATAAATGGACGGTTATCGGTGATATGAAGAGCATCGAAGCTGCGACATTGACAGATGTGCAAGAATTTTTCAAGACGTTCTACGTACCGAATAATGCAACACTCTCGATCAGTGGTGCATTTGAGATAGAGGGTGCAAAGGAATTGATCGACAAGTATTTCGGAAGTATTCCGAGAGGGGAGTATATCCCGCATATCACATTTAACGAACCTCCTCAGTCATCAG
>JBKJHR010000078.1:0-4553 GCA_046598695.1 Kapaibacterium sp. (SeqCode) | reverse complement strand
CTTTCCTTGCTCCTGCAATTGACGAATCGTATCAGCTTTTTGATATGGAAGCACTCCCGCAAGCACATTCGTTATTCCAGCCTGTTCGGCAATGTTATGAGCGGCTTGTGAATTGTCTCCCGTCATCATTATCACATCCAAGCCCATCGCAAGGAATGCGATAACAGCTTCTTTCGTATGTGGCTTTAATGTTTGTGCAAGACGAAATGCCCCAATAAGCACTTCCCCCTTCGCAATGAATACTGCATCATTTTCTGTTGAATCTACATTAATACCTTGCTCAACAAGAAATTCTTTGTTGCCAAGTAAAATCTTCTCACCGGATATTTCTGCACTGACACCACGGCTATCAATAGCTGAAAAATTACTGGATGTTCCAATTTCAATGTTATTCTTTTCTGCAAAGTGGGCTATCGCCTTTGCCAAAGGATGAAGCGAAGAACGCTCGGTGCTTGCGGCAAGGGAGATCACAGTATTGCGGTCAAGTCCGTTATACGTAATAACATCTACTATCTGTGGCTCTCTTGTTGTGATCGTCCCCGTCTTATCAAGAACGATCGTATCGAGCTTATATGCTTTTTCGAGAGCTTCACCTTTACGAACAAGAATGCCAAGTTCTGATGCTCTGCCCGTCCCGACCATGATCGCCGTCGGCGTTGCAAGACCAAGCGCACATGGGCAGGCAATAATGAGAACAGAGATAAATGGAATTAGCGCAGAAGAGAGCTTATCGGTCGGTGCGGCAACATACCAGATAACAAATGTGATCAGAGCAATAACAATGACCCCTTGCACAAAATACCCGCTGATCTTATCAGCCAATCGAGCGATAGGAGCCTTCGAACTTTGTGCACGTTCGACAAGACGAACGATCTGTTGCAGCATCGTTGCCGAACCAACACGTGTTGCACGGAATTCAAATGTTCCATTGCTAACGATCGTACTACCGATCACTTCATTTCCGACAGTCTTCGTCACAAGCTTCGATTCCCCCGTCATCATTGCTTCATCTATCGAGGCATTGCCGCTTGTGATTATGCCATCCACAGGGACTTTCTCACCTGCACGAACGAGAAGAATATTTCCCGTCTCCACTTCTTCAATCGGTATAACAAAATCTTTTCCATCACGGATAACGGTCGCTGTTTTCGCTTGACGTCCGAGCAAGGCACGCATTGCCTGACTCGCTTTGCGGCTTGCGCGCATTTCCATCAATCCACCGAGAAGAATGAGTGTAACAATAGTTGTCGCTGACTCAAAATACGCCATTCCCGCCATCGAATGCGTAAGAAGAGTCGGAAAAACAGTAACGAGTGTACTATAAATAAATGCAACGCCGACACTGAGTGCGACAAGCGTGTTCATATCCGGAGCTTTGCCGCGAGCTGCTTTCCACCCACCCACAAAGAAATGAGCACCGCACCATAGTACAACAGGTGTACTTAAAATAAGCTGTACCCAATTACTACCGCGAAAATCCGGCACAAACATACTTATCACAAGCACAGGAAGTGTCAGGAGAGCCGATACAACAAATTTTATGCGGCGAGATCGGTATAGTGTCTCACTTGCTTCGTCGTGATGCGCATGAATATCTGTTTCCGGAAGGTCAACTGCTTTATAACCAATGCTATCAACGGCAGCTTTGATCTGCTTCGCCTGTAGTTGTTTGGGATGGTAAAACACGCATGCTTCGCCCGTGGAGAGGTTCACCGAGGCTTCTTCAATGCCGGGAAGTTTCTTGATCGCAGTTTCAATACGTGTCACGCATGAGGCGCAATCCATGCCCTCAACAAGAAAACGCTCTTCCAATGTTGCATTTGCAACTGTTCCGTCTTTCATACTTCTGCCTACGCCACCCCATAGCCTGCTCCTATGATGACGTTACGTAGTTCATCTTCGTTCGTTTCTTTTTCATCGTATTCTATGTAAGCAGAATTTTCCTCACGAGATACAACTGCGGTTTTAACTCCCTTGGCAGCATTCAAAGCGAAGGAAATTCCTCCGGCACATCCGTTGCAGTGCATACCGAGAATATTTATCGTGATCTTTTCCATCATCTACCAAATTGTATTGAGCAATTTACTTTTACGAAGGTTTTTATCCGCGGTTACTAACTGTGCTTTGTGGACGACTGAAGTTGCAGCGATGATCCTATCGGCAGGGTCGCTATTTATTTCTTTCGGGAAAGCGGCGCCTTTTTCTGCTATTTCACTCGTTATTTCCAGAGGATGAAGCCCAAAGGAAAGGTGCATCATTTCTACAAACTCACCGAATCCCGTGGGAATAATAATTCTTTCACGGGAGACGGCATAAGCGATCTCCCATAATGAAATTGTCGAATAATATGCTTCTCCATCAGACCGTGCATCTTTGATCGCAACAGTAGCCAATCTCGACAAATTTTTTGGCTCCAGAAGTAACCACACAATGACATGTGTATCAAGAACGATCAATCCTGTGCCTCCCATTTGGGACCAAGCGGATTGAGAATATCCCCGACCCACGCTCCTTTTCTGAGGCGTTCAAGCCTATGACGCAATTCGTCAGACTCTGACGGCGGATTGATCATCGCAACCACTTTGCCATGCGAGGTGAGTGAGACTTTTGCGCCTTTCTTGACTTTCTCCAAAAAAGCAGGCATATTTGCGCGGAATTCGGATGTTGGTACTGTAATCATATTATTGTGTACAATATTTTTGTACAAAAAGTTCTTTACTTATCTGCTTCTCCCATGATAGGATCGAGTGAGCCGATGATTGCAACGACATCGGATATCATCGCACCTTCGAGCAAACGCGGTAATGCCTGCAAGTTTGCGAAGCTTGGACTGCGGATTTTCGAGCGCCACGGTTTACCTGTGCCATCGCTTGCGAGATACCAACCAAGTTCGCCTTTCGAACCTTCGGTAGAGAAATAACTTTCGCCCTTCGGAGGATTTTGACCGAAGTTAATGAGCATGAAGTCATTGATTAGCTCTTCCATTGACGTATAAATTTCATCCTTACGAGGAAGAATCGTCTTCGCATCATCAGCCATGATCGGACCTGGCTTGAGCAATTCCAAACACTGACGGATGATCTTTACGCTCTCGGTCACTTCATCGAAGCGCACAAAATATCTGGCAAGCACGTCACATTCAGGTCGTGTGATCACGTTAAAATCAAGCTCTGGGTAGATGAGATATGGCGCATCGCGGCGAATATCATATGCAATGCCGGAGCCGCGAAGATTTGGTCCCGTCCAGCCAACATCGATCGCTTCATCGGGCGGCATAATGCCAATGCTTTCGCAGCGTTCGATAAAAATGCGATTGCGGTGGAGCATCTTCCCGATCTCTTTTGTCGTTTCCGGCAAACCGTCAAGAAAATCCTTTATCATCGTGATGCATTCAGGAGTAATATCCTGAGCCATTCCGCCGATACGCATATAACTTACGGTGAAACGTGCGCCAGTGAGCACATCATAAATGTCGTAAAGCTTTTCCCGTTCACGTAATGCCCAAACGAAGACCGTCAACGAGCCAACATCCATCGCAAGCGCACCTGCAGCAAGTAAGTGCGAGGATATACGAGCAAGTTCACAAGCAATAACGCGAATGATCTCGGCTCGACGAGGCACTTCGATCTTCATGAGCTTCTCTACGCCCATCGTGTACGCAACGTTATTTGCTATTGGAGAAATATAATCGAGGCGATCCGTGTGAGGGATGTACTCGTGGTAACTCATATTCTCTGCAAGCTTTTCGTAGCCGCGATGAAGATAACCGAGTTCGCATTCTGCACTGATTACCATCTCTCCATCCAAACGCAAGACAACGCGGAGCACACCATGTGTTGCAGGGTGCTGCGGTCCCATGTTGAGGATCATCTCATGGTCGAGCGAATCCTCATCCATGATAACGCTTGTATCTTTGGAAAGCAACGCCTCAATGATCTTTTGCTTCGGCGCGTCTTTGACGTGTAAAAGTTCTTCTTGGATCATAACTTAATTAAGACTAATCGAAGTGGTATCAATCGGTAATGGAATTGAACCTGGTACACCCAACAACGGGAAATCTTTGCGGAGCGGATGATATTCAAATTCATCGGGCATATACATACGGCGCAGATCAGGATGTCCGTCAAAGATCACGCCAAACATATCATAGACTTCGCGCTCATTCCAATTCGCAGCACTCCATATTTTTGCAACTGTTGGAATGTGAGGATCGCGTTCATCGCAACGCACTTTGAGAAAGATGCGCTGCTTGGTCTCAGGGTTACGGATGTTGTAGGTCACTTCAAAGCGCATCTTTCTTTCGTTACGGTCAATACCGACCGTATCAATAAAGTGCGTGAAGCCAAACTTCTCTTTTAGGGCTTTCCCGACTTCCTGAATATGCTCACGGGTGACTAACGCGCACGGTGTGCCGTTGATGTCAATCGCCTCATACGTGAAGCTCGGTATATGCTGTTGGATTTCGTCGAAATTAAACATCAAAATTGAACGGTATTTATCTTTACTATGTTAACAAAATAGCAAAATGAAACGTGTCATACATCACATATTCC
>JBKJHR010000013.1:0-10793 GCA_046598695.1 Kapaibacterium sp. (SeqCode) | reverse complement strand
TGTTCGTATTACCAGAACCGGTATTGATGTTCGTCGTTACCGATGTGATGTTGTTCGTTGGTGCATTAAGCAAGTTCGATGTCGTTGCATTGTACTGATTATCTGTACCTTTGACGATCACGTTACCCGTATTACCGATATTCGTGTTACCTGCACCAGTCTGGTTGATATTCGCTGTTGTTGCAACAGTATTTACTGTTGGGAAAGCACCACCAGTGATCTGGAATGGAGTCAATGCACCGTTATTCGATGTGAAGTTTACAGTGAACGCATCAAGGTTGATGTTACGGTTTGCTAAGAATGGATTTGAACCTGCACCATTTGTGAGGACTGATCCAAGGCGATAAGCACCCGTTGTGAAGACAATACCTTCAAGTGCTGTTCCGCCTGCTGGCTGACGGCGAACCTGATTACCAGCGGTGATCCAAAGGAGATCATCCGTGATAGGTCCAGCTAAGATATTGTTCAAGATCAAGTTATTTGCCGTATTGGCTACGTCAAGAACGATACCATTGATATTGTTCGAACGAATGGTAACAGGTGAGATATTCGCAAGACTACCGATCGTTGTCGCTGCGTTACCTGTCGTGTTGATATTCGTCGTTCCTGTGATACGATTCTCTGTCGCTGATGTGATCAAGTTCAACGCACCACCATTGATGGTGTTCGTTGTACCAGTGATCTGGTTTGTGCTCGTGGCAGCACCGATGTTCGTATTACCAGAACCGGTATTGATGTTCGTCGTTACCGATGTGATGTTGTTCGTTGGTGCATTAAGCAAGTTCGATGTCGTTGCATTGTACTGGTTTGCAGTACCATTGACGATCACGTTACCCGTATTACCGATATTGGTGTTACCAGTACCAGTGTTGTTCACATTCACTGTAGAACCTGTTGCGGTTACAGTCGTCGTGTTTGCATTCAACGTCAAAAGCTGTGACGTGTTGTTGCCAACCGTGAAGGTGAGCGTGGAGTTATCCAAGTTCACAAAACGGTTCGTCAAGAATGGATTCGTACCCGCACCGTTACCGGCGAGAGCTGAACCGAGGCGATAAGCACCAGTTGTGAAAACAATACCTTCAAGTGCTGTTCCGCTAGCAACAGCGCGACGAACCTGATTTGCACCATTGATCCAGAGAAGATCAACGATAGCAGGGTCAACTGCGATATTGTTCAAGATTAAGTTATTTGCCGTTGCACCAACATCGATCGTGATAGGATTTGCTGTGAAAGAACGGATATTGACCGCTCCACCATTTGTCGTATTACCAATCGTTGTTACAAATGTACCAACAGCATTGATATTCGTAGTACCTTGGATAGTGTTCGCACCCGTAGCCGTAATGTTGTTATTTGCACCAGTGATAGCATTCGTACCACCAGTCGCACTCATCGTGTTCGTGCCACCGCCGTTTGCGTTCAAGGTATTTCCACCCGTTGCGCCATTACCGTTTAATACGTTAAAGCCATTACCAGCTGTTGCATTCAACGTGTTTGCAGAACCAGCTGCAGAAGCATTCAATGTATTCGTCGTTGCATTCAAGACGTTAACACTTGTGCCAGTATTACCGATCGTTGTATTACCACCGCCTGTGCCAATGTTTGTTGGCAATAAACCAGTGTTATTGATATTTGCATTTGCTGTTATAGTAACTGCATTTGCAGCACTTCCATCGATGATAAGAGGACGTGAAATGTCATTACCGCGAGTGAAAGAGAGAGCGAAGTTATCAAGGTTTACAAAACGATTCTGTAAGAATGGATTCGTACCCGCTAGATTACCAGGATTCTGTGTACCCAAGCGATATGCAAGATTCTGGAATTGGATACCTTCAAGAGCTGTACCAGCCAAGCTCAGACGACGAATCTGATTTGCAGGATTCTGCACGATCATGAAAGTCGGGGTTGCATCTGAGATGATGCCGTTGATAGTAAGATTGTCAACACCTGGGTTTGTTCCGACATTGATCGTCGTATTAGAACCGTTAACACTGTTGCCGATCGTTGTCTGTGCAAAACCTGCACCAGTTGCATTGATGTTCGTCGAACCGAGAATGCGATTCTCCGTAGCTGACGTGATCAAGTTGAGCGTAGAACCATTCAACGTATTCTGCGGAGCAACAAGGCTATTAAGCGTTGAAGCATTGATGTTATTCGTTGCGGCAGTGAGAGTGTTCGTTGTCGTCGCTGTGATAGCGTTCGTTGCACCAGTCATGGTGTTTGTGCTGAGTCCTGCAGCACCGATCGTGTTGACCGTCGCGCCAGTAGCACCAATATTGTTTGTAACTGCACCAGCACCGAGTCTGTCGCCGATGTTGTTCGTAACAGTACCTGCAGTAGAGCTTCTACCGAAGATATTCGTTACATTACCAGTACTGATGAGCGTGCTACCGTATGTATTCGTTTGATTTGCAGCACGTACATTACCAAATCCATTTACAGGAGCATCAAAACCGAAGCTGTTCGATACCGTTGCACCATCACCAAAGGTGTTCGTGCCTGCGCTATTGCCAACGCCATTTGCTATAGCGCCCTGACCGATCGTGTTCGATGTGGCTGCGTTACCGATCGTATTGATCGTACCAGCACCACCATTACCGAAGGTGTTTGTTGTACCCGCTGTGGTTGCTACATCCGAAGCACCAGTTGAGCGGAATGTTCCATTAACATCCAAACGATATGTTGGAGCAACATTGTTTACACCAACGAACTGGCTTTGAGCACCAGCTGTGCCATTGATCCACATCGCATTAATATTGTTTGTGCGAATGTCAACCTGCTGCGTAGCAGATCCACCGAGTGTACCAAGGATATTGTTACCGTCAGTGATAACGTTACCAACACGCAACCATGCGACTGCGCCTACTACCGTTGCGACATCATACTTCTTAAGATCGCCAGTATTATTGCCCATGATGATACCGTCTTGAAGGAGATTCAAGACTGGTGTGATCTGTGGGTTACCCGCTAAGGTGTTCATGCGAACGTTCGTCGTGCCATTATTATTTAGCGTCGCAGCTGTTCCACCAACATGGAATGCTGTAAGTGGGGTAAACGGAAGTCCCGTTGTTCCAACACCTACATTACCACCTGATGTAACACGGATGCGCTCACCAGCACCTGCTACTGACGGGTAGGTCACATTCGTAGCAATAACGAAGTCTTGAGCGGTGAGCGTACCAATGAAGCTCTGAGTCGCCATAGTACCGCCACCAGTAATAGCATTACCAAATAATCCCCAACCACCACCGATAGGTGTCCATGAAGCTGCTACACCATTGTAGTATTCATACGCGTGGACGGTCGTGTTATACACAAGCAATCCATCAATAGGCAAAAGGATAGCATTCCTATCAGCTGTTGTCATCGGAGCAAACAACACACCGCGAGGCGTGGTGAGTGCTGGGATAACACCCGTAGGGTTCAATCCATTGACCATGAAGATCGTGGACGGATCCGGAGCATTTGTTCCAATTGCGATCGAGCGATTGAAGTTATCAAGTTGGATTGATCTTCCTGTGTTATCGTCAAGCTGGAGTTTGCGTCCGCCGAGGATTCTCTGCGCCTGTGCTTCTACGCTGAACGTCAGAAGCAAAGCTAAGATAGCTATAAAGAGCGTATTACGTCTCATAGTTTCGATGTGTAGTTAGTGGATGTTTGTTTATTCTAAACTCAAAAACTTTTTGTGTGCCTCCTGACAGCATGTCAGAGGCGAAAAACATACAGCAAATCGAGGCAAATAATCCTTTTAGGGGAATATATGCATACGAATATACGCAATAAAATCCCCCGTCTGTTTAAAAACGGAAAATTTCCTTGTGTACAGCCTAAGTAAGGAGCATGGACTGGCGCACTTTATTGCGTGTAAAAAGAGCCTTCGGAAACCGACTGCTCCTATTCACGAATGCAAATATACGACAATAAACGGACGACCCCAGCAATAAATGATAAGATAACGTAGAATGTGAAAAACCTTTTATCCCCTGTGCCCGGAAAACATAGCCCAAAGAGCCACTTATTGCTCATTCATTAGCCTTTTGGGGCTATTCTATTAGCTAAACTCATTAAAGACATTCAGTTGTTGGATTTCCTGATTTTGTTGAAAAGTGTTGTTTCATTAATCTCTTGGCCAGTTTCATCGTCAAAGCAAAGGCAATCCTCAAAAAAAAAACCGCCTTTTTGAGGCGGTTTTCGTAGTTTGTTATTCTTTTGATAGCTCACGCTTCTCTGCGAAGACTTTTTTCTTTCGCGGGGCGCGGATAGGTTTGCGCTTTATCGGCGCTTTCGGCTTTTCCTCGACCACATCTGGGTAATGATAGATGTCGTACTTATAATTACGCAAAACCCACGTGTTTTCATCGTGGCTGACGACGTAATTAGGCAAAATCGGTATCTTACCGCCGCCGCCAGGGGCATCTATGACGTAATGCGGTATGGCGAGACCGGAAGTCCAGCCTCGGAGCTTATCCATGATCTCCAAACCGACGCGGACAGGTGTGCGGAAGTGGTTCGCACCCTTCGTAATATCTGCCTGATATATATAGTAGGGACGAACGCGCATCGCAAGGAGCTTCTGCATCAATTCCATCACCACTTCGGCGTTGTCATTCACGCCCTTCATTAATACCATCTGATTTCCGACAGGGCAACCCGCATCAGCGAGCATCTCGCAAGCCTGTTTTGCCTCTGGGGTGCATTCCCACGGGTGGTTAAAATGGGTATTGACGTAAATAGGGTGATATTTCTTTATCATCTCGCAAAGATTCGGGGTCACGCGCTGAGGAAGAACGCAAGGAATCTTCGTGCCGAGGCGGATGATCTCCACGTGCGGTATCTCGCGCAAGCCTTTGAGGATCTTCTCAAGCATGAAATCGGTCAAGGTCAGCGGATCGCCACCAGAGAGGATAACATCGCGGACTTCAGGATGAGCAGCGATATAATCCAATCCCTCTTGGATGTACTTCATCGAGATCTTCGATGAATCACCAACCTTACGCTTGCGCGTGCAGAAACGGCAATACATTGAGCACTGGCTTGTGACCAAAAAGAGCACACGATCGGGATAGCGATGTGTAATAGAAGGTACAGGACTCATCGCATCCTCATTCAACGGATCATCCGGTGAATCTATATCTTCAAGTTCGATCGCATCGGGGACTGCTTGCAGCCAAATAGGATCGCCCTTATATCGAATAAGAGAGAGATAGTAGGGATTGATGCGGGTTTGAAAAAACTCGTTGAGTTGGTCAGCGACTTCTGGTTTGAAGTCGAATTTCTCAATAAGTTGCTCTTTGGATTCTATGCTTCCGCGTAGAAGCTCTTGCCAGTATTCCATATTAGTATGAACAGTGTGCCATTGCAGCTGACATCTCAGCGTCACGGCGGTGAAGATAATGCGTCTATATAAAAAAGGAGAAAGCCAAATGAAGAATCCCTTTTGACTTTTTACTTTTACATATTGACTTCTTCTACATCTACTCGTTTCCCATAGACTATCAAATCGTCGCCAGGTTTATAGTAGTCGGCTATCTGAGAAACTCTCTGATAACCTTGCTTCTCATAGAACTTTCGAGTCCGAGAGTAAGATTCTTGACTGCTTGTCTCAGCAATGATCAGATATCCTCCTCGTCCCCTCACGAACTCTACAGCTTTTGCATCAAGCGATTGCGCAATGCCTCTGCCATAGAAATCCGGATGCGATGCGATCCAATACATATCGTAGGTACCTGTTGTCGCAGGTGTTGGTCCCATAATGAGGAATCCAGCGATACGTGTTGTCTCTGCATCTTCATAGACATACGTGAAGTAATCACTTTGTCCGGGAGTCTCGATACAACTATCAAGAAGCTCTTTCGCAATCTCAACTTCGCTTTCGTTGAAGTTGCCTGTTGCTTTCACAAGTTCGATGATCTGCGTTCGATCATCAGAATGCAACGGTCGTATCATAGCGAAGTAGGTATGCGATTGTTACAACGTAAATGAACTTCAAAGCAGTAGTGAAGAATTATTCACAAACTTTGCAACACAAAAATACAACATTAATTTTTCATTTCCAATATTTTTCTGATTTTGTTGAAAAAAAAATCAACGTGGTGAAAAGAAGAAGTATGCCGAATTGCTTAATTCGCATAAAAACAAATACTCTTCGAAGCTGTAAAAGCAAACGACAACCTTATGCTATGAGTAATAAACCGATGACGCAAATGCCTACCCTCATTTCTCTACTTCCTTTTCGCTGCTTGCTGGAGGATCTCTACGATCGCTTTGCTGTGCGTGCGTCCGCTTGCGGCGGCGGCGCGCATGAAGCCTGCATCGTGCGAGATGTCGGGGTTCGGATTTGCTTCGAGCACAAAGAGCGCACCATCGCTATCGCGCAGACGCATATCAACTCTGCCATAATCACGTAAGCCAATTGCTTTCGCCGCAATGAGTGCAAGCCGACGTGCTTCTGCTTCCGTTTTTGTATCTAGCTTCGCGGGACATACGGGCATCGTCGTATGATAAAGCGGTGACTCCTCCACCCACTTCGCTTCGTAGCTTACGATTCGCGGATTGCCTTCGGGCAATGTATCGAAGCTGATCTCTGAGATCGGGAGCGTCTCGAATTCGCCTTCTTCATTGGCAAGCACGGCAACATTTAACTCTCTGCCGTCGATAAATTCTTCAATGAGTGCGGCTTGTTTAAATTCGCGGTGTACAAATGCTACGCGTTCGGTAAGTTGCTTCTTGTTCTTTACGATGGCGTTGTTATCAATGCCGATACTCGCATCCTCGCTGATCGGTTTGACGATAGCCGGATATGGGAAACTCAAGCGCGAAGGAAGAGCGACACCTTCGCTTGCAATGAAATATTTCGGTGTCGGAATTTTATTCGTGACAAAAATAGATTTTGCAAGACCTTTATTGAGTGCCATACCAAGCATCATTGCCGATGCACCTGTATAGGGCACATCAAGCAATTCGTAGACACCTGCTATGCACATTTCAAGCGATGACTTGCCTTGCACCGATTCACATAGATTAAAAACAACATCAGGCTGTTCGGTGCGTAAGAATTCTACGAGACGCTTCACATCATCATCAACAGAGAAAATGAGCACATCGTAATTCACATCTTCAAGCGCATGAGCGATGATCTTCATTTCATCGAGAACTCCAAACTCTGAACCATCGCGGAAGTCCTGCTGTAAGGAGATTTCCCCACGTGAGCGCGAGAGCCAATGGTCATCCGCTTCAGTATGCTTCGGTTCGTTATAGATTATTGCTACTCTCATTTTCTTATAACTCCATTCCATATCGTTTACATCCCGCACGAAGAACAGCTAGCATCGTCTCGTTGTAAGACATCCCCGCGGTTCGTGCTGCTTTGGGGAAGCATGAATTGTCTTCGGGATTCGGCAGAATACCGGGCAACGGATTCACTTCAATGATATTCGGCTTCTCATTACGATCAAGACGAACATCAATACGCGACCAATCACGGCAGCCGAGCGCATTGTAACAACCAAGCACAACATCCTCGATCTCTTTCTTCAATGACGCAGAAACATCTGCAGGACATCTGAAAATATCAAGCGGATGCTCTTGCGTATCATAGACCCACTTCGCTTCATAAGAATAAATGCCGTTCGCTTCTGGCGGAAGATCAGCAAGATTGATCTCAACGATCGGCAATACTTTGGCACTGACTCCATTCCCGAGAACAGCCACAGTAAACTCCCGTCCCGGCAAAAACTCTTCGATGATAGAGTCTTGATGATATGCTTCCCATATTCGCGCTATCTCTGCTTGAAGTTCTGCATCGTTCTTCGCAAACGAAGAATTCTTCACACCTTTAGACGAACCCTCCGAAAGTGGCTTGACGACAACGGGAAATTCCGTACCTGGAAGAAGCGAGGAAAGTGTTGCACTTAGATTGCTCGAGGTAGTGAACTTCGCAACGGGCACACCGTGAAAAGATAATGTCTCTTTCGTCCGAGCTTTATCAAGAGCAGTTGCAAGTGTCCATGGTCCCGAACCAGTATAAGGAATGCCAAGCATTTCCATCACCGCAGGAAACTGCGCTTCCCTATCGGCTCCGCGTAAACCCTCAGCGATATTAAAGACGATGTCATATTTCCGCACCATCAAGCGCGGGATAGCCGTCTCAGGGCTTGCCTCAACGATCTCGCATTCCACATCAGGATGTGAAGCAAGCGCAACACGGACGGCATCAATGGTCTCAAAGGTATCCCATTCGGCGTATGTATCATCAGGCTCACCGCTTTCGGTGCGATTCCAGAGATCAAGTCCTTCGGGCTTAACGTTTGCAAGTAGTGCTACACGCATAAAGTATCTGCTTTGGTGGAACGTGGTGTTACATTCTGTAACAAAATACGTTCTAAAGAAAAAGTGAACTCGTAAATAACAAATTTCATTTAACTATTCGTCACATTTTTTATAAATTGTTCATAAATAGGATCTCATGAGATATTTTCATTGCGCTGTTTTGTGTAGTCTTCTCGTCCTCTTCTTTCATGCAGAGTCCTTTGCGGGTAAAGTAAAATTCTCCGCGCTCGAACGCAAGCTCATCATCATGGCAGATGAACGCCGCAATGCCGATAGTCTTGCAATGTTCCTTGCAGATAAAGATGCAAACGTTGCGTACCGAGCGGCAATTGGCATTGCGAATATCGAAGATACATCCGTTCGTCCACAACTCATTGCGCGATTAGCAAAAGAAGGGCGACCAAATGTTCTCGACGCGATCGCCTTTGCTCTTGGTGTACTTGGCGAAAACAACGAAGCATATAAAGCGCTCATCAAAGTATCTGCAACAAGCCCAACCGATGATGTCTGCGCCGCAATAGGTCGGACAGTTTCAAAAAACGATCTGCCTGCGCTTGCAGTCTTCATGCAGAAGTCATTGGACTCACGAAAAATTTCCACGCAATCTCTCGCCCGCATTCCCATGGAGATCGCCTTGCGAAAGATGATGACATCTGAATGCGCTGAGTTCGCAAATACGTTAATGCAGGTCAATGACCCAGTGACAAATTGGCGCGCAACGTACTCGTTTGCAAGAACTGAAGATTCGAGCATCGTCAATGCACATATCGGCTCATTGAAGAGTATGCTCTCCGATCTTGGCTCTGCTGAAGTCCGAATGTTCGCCGCGACAGCACTTGGGAGAATTCACAATGACTCATCAATACGCATATTACTTAATGCAGCGCGAAGCGAACAAGAATGGCGTGTGCGAGTGAATATCCTGAATGCTCTTGGCAAATCACCGCGCATGACCTCAAACATTTTTGATGTGATCAAGCGCACCGTGAATGAATCGGATGTATCAGTCCCCACGACCACGCATATTGGACTCACCGCACTTACCATTCTCGATAATTTTATCGTTGCAGGAAAAATGAGCACAAGCGACTCTGCAACCGTTGGCGCATGGTTGGATGAGTATCGCTTATCACTCGAACTACACCAGAGCGTTCATAATCTTGTACGCTCGCAGGCACTCTTAGACTATACACGCATCGGCAATCCCACTGAAACGCAACAAGGCATTATTGACATGATGTATGTTCGCGATAAAGCACTTGATGATATTCTTTGGCAAGGATATGGACGCAATAAAGATACAACGACATTCCATATTCTCGTGAGTCGTATTCTGCAATCGTATCCTTCTGGAATGCTTCCTCCTCTTCAAGCACTCAATGCACAGTGGCAGATCGCAAAGAAGGATACAGCGTATCGTTCGATGCTCGAATACAAACGCCTCGCGGCATCCTATAGGCACATGCTCATTCGCCTCCCGAATAGCTTTACTGATATTGCGATCGTCACAACAGCTCTTGCAAATATGCAAGATACTTCTATCGTCACTGATAGTTTGAAGCAAGAAGCGAACGAGTATCTTCTTCTCTACCTCGATGCGTATGCTGATGAGAAAACGCACGATCAATTGTCGTCAGTGCTCTCGACGATCAAATGGTTCAAGCCAACCGATACAAAGTTCGTCACGAAGCTCAATGCCCTCTATGAACGCGCCGCAACAAAATGGGGGGCGAAAGACATTGCTGATAGTGTTCGCGAAATACTTGCAATTATCGGAAGTCCGATCAAGACTCCGTTGAAAGTCATTACCAAACGAACCATCGTCGATTGGGATCTGCTTGAACAATCGCAAGATACATTGCTCGTACCACTTGCGCCTGACGGTGTCTTCATTAAACTTGATAAATACAATGCACCGCTGACGTGCTTGAATATGATCAAACTCGCAAAGATCAATTTCTTCGCAAATAACGAATGGCATCGCGTCGTGCCGAATTTCGTCGTGCAAGCAGGAGACCCAACTGGCACCGGCGAAGGCGGACCAGGGTATTCGATCAGACGTGAGATCTCGCCGAGAGAATATGATTCGCCATACGTTGTGGGTATGGCATCAAGCGGAAAAGATACGGAAGGCTCTCAGTGGTTCGCTACACATTTGCCCACTCCACACCTGAATACACGCTACACCATTTGGGGTGAGATCACCCATGGCGGAGAGGCAATTGATAGGATCCAACACGGCGAGAAAATGAGCAACATCCTCCCCTTCTCACAATAAACGTTCATCGGAGCAATAAACAGTATTCCCCTCATTCGGATAAGAAGCCAGAATGAGGAGAATAGTTTTTTTTGCCTACTTATCTCCAATACCCTCTACGAAAGGCATAGCCTCTGCCATGAGGTCGGTAGGATGGAGCGATCCACAGAGAACTTGGACGTGGCGGACGCTGCCATACACCGGGCAT
>JBKJHR010000001.1:0-18625 GCA_046598695.1 Kapaibacterium sp. (SeqCode) | reverse complement strand
GTGCCGCCCTCAGCATTGATCATATCAGATTCTTTCCATGCATTCTCGTTGAGTGCTATCGCAGCCGTGAGAACCTTCATCGTTGAACCCGGCTCGAAGGCATCCGTGATGGCACGGTTACGGAGCATTTCATTTGATGCAGAAAAGAAATCATTTGGATTGAAATCCGGCACATTCGCAAGTGCGAGAATTTCTCCCGTGCGAGGGTTCATTACGATGACGATACCGGCTTCTGCTTTGGCTATACTCACGCCGCGTTTCAAAGCAACTTCGGTGCGTGATTGAATGCGCTCATCAATGGTAAGCGTCACATCATCGCCATTCATCGCAGGCTTCTGATCGTAATCAACGTCGGGACGTTTACCGCCTTTACCGTCACGCTGCATCACAGCTTCGCCGTCGGTGCCACGAAGGAGTTTATCTGCAAAAAGCTCAATGCCTGCAAGTCCGCGTCCATCTTTGCTTGAGAAGCCGAGGATATGGGAAGCACGATCACCGAAGGCATAGCTTCGGCGCATTTCTGTTTCGCGGAGCAAGCCATGCTCCTTGATAGCATCGAGTTTTGCGGCTATCTCTTGGGGTACTTCGCGTTCGATGACTATGTAACGGCGCGTCGTATCATTCAAAAACTTTGTATAATATTCTTTCGGCTTATGAAAGACCTCAGCGAGCGCCGCGGCAAGCGCGGGTTTGTTCTTGATCTCCTGCGGATCAACTGCAAATTTGACGACAAAGGCGTTCGTCGCAAGAATGACTCCATTGCGATCGCGCACCACACCGCGCCGTGCGGGAAGAACCATCGTTGAGCGATACTGACTTGCAGCTTGCTCAGAGAGTTCATCATGATCAAGAACCTGTACCTTGAAGAGCTTACCAATGACTGCGCTAAAACCAATGAGAAAAATTGCAAGTACAACATAGACCCGTCCATTAGATGACATCGGATCCTTTACTTCGGGCACAGCGAAAAAACGCTCGATCAAGCGTTCATGCCATTTTTCTTTTTTGCCAGTGTGATTTGGAGATGCGTTTGGGGCAAATGATCTGCCACTAGAAGTTTTGAAGGGTTGTAGAGGTTCATCACCGCCGACATTGGTGTCGCGGTTCATTGTGTTCGCCGAAGAGAACGGAGATTCCGATATATGTTTGTTCGGTATCAGCACTGGGGGCGGCGTACCTTTATTTTTATTTTACGATCACTTCATCATTACCTGTGATTTCAGTCATGCCAAGTTTCCGCACTGCGATCTCGCGTACCCTATCGGGTGCCGAGAGCTGCATCTCTTGCGCTTTGAGTTTTATGATGCGCTGCTCGCTTTGTTCGATCTTGCTTTCGAGACGTGATTTCTCGTAGCTTAATCTATTGACTTGCAACGTATTCCAAATAATGAGCACAGCACATGCCGTGAAAACTGTGAGAAAGACAATGACATAGAGCGTCGGGATGCGCTTGACAACTTTTTCAAGCGTCTCGCCTTGAGGCTTCCTGATCTTCTTTTCTTGCGACGCGGGAAAATCCGCCGGATAATCTATCTCTTCCGGTTCTTGCGGATATGGCGGTGGTTCGGGTTCACGCATTTTCTTCGTACCGACGCCAAGACTCCCCCCACCTGGTGGGCGAGTATGCTTGAGCTGAGGTGTTAAGACAAATTGCGTCATCGTTTTTCTGCTACTCTCATTTTTGCGCTGCGCGAGCGCGGATTGCGTCTTACTTCTTCATCGCTCGGTGTAATAGGCTTTCGCGTTACAAGCCGAAGCTCTGCACGGTCTTCATCTATCACCGACTTCAGTGATTTCATCGAGCCTTCTTCCGATAGCGGCTTTGCATATCTATTGAAAAAGTCTTTTACGATCCTATCTTCGAGCGAATGATAACTTACTGCGACGATCCTTCCGCCCGATGACATCATCTTCATTGCCGAAGCGAGCGAATGTTCCAAGCTTGCAAGTTCGCCGTTGACTTCGATACGAAGTGCTTGGAAAATTCTTGCCAATACCGAATTCTTTTTATCTTCGCGTATGCCTTTTGTTGCGGTACGAGCAAGATGGACTGTCGTCTCAATTGATCCACTATTTCGCTCTTCGACGATCCACCTTGCTATTCTACCGCTCAAGGGTTCTTCGCCATATTGACGAAAAATTCTTTTTAGCTCCGATTCATCTTCTTCAGCGATGATCTCTTTCGCACTGCGCGTCAGGCGCGGATCAAGCCGCATATCAAGTTCGCTTTCGATCCGGTAGCTTAAGCCGACACTTGAACTATCAAGTTGTCGGCTTGAGACACCGAGGTCATAGACGATACCATTGATCTGGCTCACGCCATGCGCTGCAAGCGCTGTATCAAGGTCACGAAAATTCTCTTTGACTATTGTAAACCTCTCGCCAAAATGTGCAAGACGTTTCGTTGCATATTCTATCGCCTGCGGATCGGTATCGAAGCTGTAGAGTTTCCCATCGGGAAGATGAGAAAGAATCTCTTCGGAATACCCGCCGCCGCCGAGAGTTGTATCTACATAGATGCCACCCGGAGCGATCTCTAAGGAGCGAATCGCTTCAGTGAGGAGAACCGGAATATGGTAATCTTCACCGTGCATGATTTTTTCAATGAACTGACTCTTTATTTCCCAACTCCGAGCACTTCGCCAGCTACTTGTTCATAGCTTTGCTTCATGGAGTCTATATATTTTTTGAAGTTCGTAGGATTCCACAATTCGATGTGATCGAGCACACCGACAAAATACACTTCTTTTTCTATTCCCGCAAATTCCAGCAGACCATGTGGAATGAGGAGGCGGTATTGCGCATCCATCGTTAGTTCTTCGCTCCATTGCATGAGCATTCTGATATAGAATCGCTCGCGGTCGTTCGATTGCTGAAGATTTTTTATGCCAGTTTCGAGCCTTTGCCATTCGTCGAGGGGGTAGGCGTATAGGCACTTTTCCATGCCACGAGAAACGACGAACGTATTATTCGCTTCTGCGCTGATATTACGGCGCATCTTTGAGGGGATGCTTACGCGCCCCTTCGTGTCCACTGCATAAATGTCGCTGCCTTTAAAAGATGACATACATTGTAACCATGAATAAAAAGCGGGGAAGTAGGAATCTCTACCGAAAGACTCTCAGAGTATCTTTGCCCCCTCACCCTGAGCCGTCTTAACAATTGTTGGTAAATCTTCCCACTTTCCTCCACTTTATGGGTACAAATATACTACAATTTTTGGACGTGGCGTGAAAATGGATATTTTTTGTAGGGTGGGGGACGAATAGAGATTTATCTCCAACGGAGCTTTGAGGAGGGGAGTATCCATCTACCCCAGTGCTTGCGCACTGGAAAAGAAGGAAGGAAAGATACTAAGCTCTGCAGGAGTGGCGCTTTACTGCAACGCCTTCTTAACAAAACCGCCTGCTTGTTCGACGAGAGCTTTGGCGTCTATTGATGATAGATTTTTCTTTTCCATAACAATGGCAGTTTTAACGTGCTTACCACTTGAAGTGAGGAGTTCGGCGGCGCGTGAATAGTCACAACCAGTTGCCATCATGATAATTCTCTTGGCGCGTTCGGTGAGTTTGTTGTTTGTCAATTGCAGATCAACCATCATGTTCTCATAGACTTTTCCGAGGAGCACCATCGTTGTTGTGGTGATCATCGTGAGCACCATCTTCTGCGCAACAGCAGATTTCATGCGCGTTGAGCCAGTCAATACTTCTGGACCAACAACAGGGCAGATAGATTCAAATAGGTACGAATGATCTACATCTGCTTTTGGATTTGTGGTGAGCAGAACCGTTGCTGCTCCAAGTTCATGCGCGCGTTTCAATGCGCCGATAACAAACGGAGTGCGCTTCGATGCAGCAATACCGATGACCATATCTTTTTCGGTGACGCGCTGAAGAGCGATCTCCACCGAGCCTTTTGCTTCATCATCTTCCGCGCCTTCTTGCGAACGGAACACCGATTCTTTTCCGCCAGCAATGATCGCTTGTATCATCGCTGCACTTGTGCCAAATGTAGGTGGACATTCCGCGGCATCAATGACGCCCATGCGCCCGCTCGTGCCGGCACCGACATAAAAGAGTCTTCCTTTATTTGCAAGTAACGAGGTGAGTTTAATACAGACCTTCTCAATATGAGGAAGCTCTGCCTTCACAGCATCTGCGACCTTCGCATCCTCCCTGTTGATGAGGTCTAAGATGCCGCGAGCGTCTAATTCATCCAAATTCATGGAATTAGCATTTCTTTGCTCTGTTGCTAATGCTCCGATTTCTTCAAAAAGTACTTTATTCAAAATAATATATAATTATTTATGTAAAATTGTATTATTATGCACATAACAATTGCCAACGCTCTGCATGCAATGACAAAATGCTGAATGTTCCACGTGGAACATTCCTAATTCAAAGCCCCTACCAAGATCGCAATATCTGTTGGTGCAACACCAGGAAGACGAGATGCCTGGCCGACAGTCGTTGGTCGGACTTTCATCAACACCTCCCGTGCTTCTGTGCTCAATGAGCGAAGCCCATCATAAACAAATGTCTTGGGGATAGACCTTAACTCATGCCCCTTCATACGCTCGATCTGATTCAGGTTCTGTTTAATGTACCCCTCATACTTGATCTCCGTATCTATCAATGTCAGGATCTCAGTATTTGCAAGAAGCTCATGCGCGAATGGAAAGTCTTCCGTCTTCAATAGATCAGCAATTGAGCTTCCCGTGCTTCGAAGGAATTCTCTTCCGGACTTACGAACCGTTGGATTATTCGATACAACAACCCTATGTCTATCAGCCCAATCAAGAGCAGATGCAAGAAGCTCTTGCTTCTTCTCTGTCTTTTCAAGTTCTTCCTTGCTTATCAATCCATATTCAAACGCTTTTTTGCTCAGACGAATATCAGCATTATCCTGACGTATTAGAAGGCGGTACTCGGCACTGGAAGTAAAAAGCCGATAAGGTTCTTCTTGTATCTTATTAATAAGATCGTCAATAAGAACGCCAATATAGCCTTCCTCTCTTCCAACAACAAAATCAGGTAAACCTTTGATCTTCGCAGCGGCATTTATTCCAGCAACGATCCCTTGTGCTCCAGCCTCCTCATAACCCGAAGTGCCATTTACCTGCCCAGCAAAATAGAGTCCTTCGCAGAACTTACTCTCAAGGGTATGGTAAAGCTGATAAGCCGGAAAGTAATCATATTCGACTGCATATCCAGGCCGAAGCATCTCAACATTCTCCAACCCTGGTAGAGTTTTCAAGGCTCGAAGCTGTACGTCTGCCGGAAGGCTTGTCGAAAATCCATTGACATAGACAACATCTCCGCCCTCTTCCTCAGGCTCAAGAAAGATATGATGTTGGCTCTTTTCCGGGAAACGAGTAACCTTGTCTTCTATAGACGGGCAATATCGTGGTCCTTTCCCGACGATTCGTCCTGAAAACATTGGCGAATCTTCAAAGCCTTTTGCCAACTCAGCATGTGTTATTTCAGAGGTATAGGTAATGAGGCAATGGATCTTGTTCGTCGTAGGTATCTTCGTCCGAGTAGAAAATGGGGTAAGATCATCATCCCCAGGTTGAACCTCTAAGCCTTCTATATTGATGCTCTTAAGAGATATTCTTGGTGGTGTACCAGTCTTGAGTCTGAATGTGTGTAAATTGAGGGCACCTGCTGGATATGTGCTGAGAGATGTCGGCTCTTCTCCGAATCTGCCCCCCGAAGTTTGATCTATACCTGTATGCATAACGCTATTCAGAAATGTCCCTGCGCAGATAATTACCGACTGCGACTTTAGCTTTGTCCCATCAGCAAGAACCACACCTTGAGCTTTGCCGTCCTCGATCCAGATCTGCTTAACGTTTGCCTCTACTATAATATCAGGGTCTAACTCTCGAAGTCTTCTTTGCGCAATAATAGGATATTGGCTTCGCGATACCTGAGCACGTGGTGACCATATAGCAGGACCTTTGGATTTATTAAGCATCCGAAAATGTAAAGTGCATTCGTCGGTAATCTCGCCCATGAGTCCACCCAAAGCATCAATCTCTTTTACGACTTGTCCTTTTGCTGTACCACCGATAGCAGGGTTGCAGGATAGCTCGCCGACCTTATGGGCATGCAAGGACAGGAGGCGAACTTTCAGCCCCATCCGGTGAATTGCGGCGGCAGCCTCAATTCCAGCATGTCCACCACCTACGACTATAACATCAGCAAATTGTTCCACGTGGAACATGGTAATTTAATTGAAAATACAGAATACATAAAATAAATACTACTTACCTATACACATTTTTAAGAAAATGTGGTTTAAACTGTCCTCGCTGATATTCAGACCAATGAGCGAAGCAATTATATCCGCCGCTTGGCGAATATCCTCGGCAAGTAAAGTTATGTCCTCAACTTGAGTTATACTATCAAGAATTCCCTGGGCTTTTTGGATGCTCGCTCGCTCGGACTGAGAAAGGGAGTAAGAAGTATGCTCGGATGATCTCTCCAATGCGATCGTTTCTATCAACTGCACAAGATTAGCAATTCCATTTTGTGCAACAGCAGAAACAGAATATGCGCTTACAAAATGATCAATGTCTGCTTTATTATGAATAAGTATCTCGCCCTGCAAGGCAGCTGTGTCACGGCTTTCAGGGTCAGTGATGCGTAAGATAATATCAGCATCATCTTTTGCAATGATGCCAAGTTCTATACCTGCGCTCTCAATCTCATCCTGCGATTCACGAATACCAGCTGTATCTACCAGCTTAATGCGATACCCGTCAAGCATAATAAAAGCCTCGACATAATCACGCGTTGTACCCGGAATATCGCTGACAATACTTCGTTGATATTTTAAGAGTGCATTGAAGAGGCTGCTCTTGCCGACATTTGGAGGTCCGACAAGTGCAACCGTAAGATAGCCCTTGTTAGATTCCTTATTGATCGCGGCTTTTAGCAGTTCGGCAAGATTAAGGCGAATATCATTGACGCTCTCTGATAACCCCTCAATTTCGATCTGATCTGACTCACCAAAGTCGATCTGCGCATTCACGAGGGCAAGCAGACCGATCAACTCTTCGTAAATGGAGTGTAAACGCTCGAACTTCTGCTTTACGAGGTTTTCAGCTTGAGAAAGTATGTGTAAATTCTGGGCACCTATGCGCTCATTCGTCCTCTCAACGTCCTCCAGCGTCATTTTGCCATACATAAATGCCCGACGGGAGAATTCGCCCGGCTCGGCAAGCCTTGCTCCGAAGCTAACGAGTTGCTCCTGAATAGTCGAAGTGATGACCTCAGAGCCATGAGTATGGATCTCGACAAGGTCTTCGCCAGTATAAGAATTGGGGGCACGATAAAGAGCAATGATAACATCATCAAGATGTGCACCCCCAGAATCAACAACATTTGTGTAAATAGAAGAGCCGCCGAGCGCAGTAAAGAGTCTTTCCGGAGATTCTATGATCTTTGATGCGATCTTAATAGCATCGAACCCCGTCAATCGGATACTGGCTATCGCACTCGTCCCCAGCGGGGTCGAGAGAGCAACTATGGTATCCGAAAGCATTGCCAGAGACATGGATTATCAAAAATAAAAAGGGAAGACATACAACACAGAATAGAGTGATCTTATTACTTGAAGGAGTGAGAACTACAATAGAGGAATTGTAAACAAGTACAAAAGAAAAAGCGAGAGTTACAATTTGTAACTCTCGCTTTTTCGTAGATCCAAGTGAAGTTATTTTTTCTTCTTGCGTGGCGGAGGCAGTGGTGCTTTTCCTCCTGTCATTTGTTGTTGACGTGATGCCCGAGCATTCTTTTCCATGTCTTGCATCTTTGACATGAAGCCTTTTTTATCTTTCGCACTTTCGCGCATTGATTCGAGCGACAATGGGGGTAAGAATTTCTTATTATAGACCTGTTGCAAGATGCCGAAGATATTGAACATGAAATAATACAATGCAACACCCGACGGTAAATTGTTGAAGAGGAACATGAAGACAAGCGGCATGATGTATGCCATCTTCTTCTGACGCTCATCGGTAACCGTAAATATCTGCTGGATGATCATCGTTGCAGTCATCAAGATCGTCAGACCGGAGATATGATTTCCGAGAAGCGGAATGTTCGTTGCGCCGAAATCAAATAGACGATCAGGCACGGAAAGGTCATGTATCCAAAGCGTGAACGGAGCTTGACGCAATTCGATCACGTTCTGCAATACGGCATAGAGGGCAAAGAGAATCGGCATCTGCAAGAGAAGCGGCAAGCAACCGCCGGCAGGGTTCACACCATGAGCGCGATAGATCTTGAATGTCTCTTCTTGGATCTTCTTCGCATCGCCTTTATGCTCTTCCTTCATTCTATTGATCTCCGGCGCGATCGCCTGCATCTTACGCATGGACTTCATCTGCCCTATCGAGAGCGGATACGTCAAGAGTTTTGCAATGATAGAGAAGACAATGATAACGAGTCCCCAATTCGCAATGAAGGAATGAAGGAACATGAAGATCGGATAAAGCAAGTAAATGCTGATAGGGCGAACAAGGAACGTCCAGCCAAAATCCATCGTCTGCACAAGCTCTGGCTGCATCGCAGAAAGACGGCTATACTCAAGCGGACCAAGATAATACTTCGCTGAAAGCGTATCGTCGTTCGCATTAGCGATAGGTATCTGTACGGTCAATGTATATGCCTCGGTATGATGCTCCGCACCGACGGGCTTCGCAACGCCATAGACTTCAGTCGTCACAGGTCGCGGCGAAATTGGGATGAGCGTCTGTAAAAAATACTTTGTACGCGAAGCAAGGTATGACACTTCGCCGTTAAATGTCTTACGTATCGGCTCTGTGGGCTTGCTTACATCTATCTCTTCTTTATCACCAGGAAGCACAACGAATGCACGAGTGACTTGTGATTCTGCATCAGGAAATTCTTCTGCATATGGAAGTTCGTTCGTTGTCTGAAGTGAGTAGCGATAGCCCGTGAGCTTCGACTGCATTCCCTTCAGATGGTATTCAACTCCCACGAGATAACCGCTTCCGGTAACAGTGATGGTCTTCTCGATCGAAGCAAACGAATCGATCTGGGCAACGAGATTGATGTGAAGTGTATCGGATTCTTTCAAGACAACTTCTTTGTCGTCCTGAATATGGAATGTCAACTCCGAGGTAGAAACGGCTTTACTATCAGCGGCAACAAAACGAAGCTGGACATCACCGGCTTTGCCGTTAGCGGATTGGTCGACAAGATTAAGAGGCTTCTTATCCCATGTCTTGAAATTCTTCAATATCCAGCTCGAAATAGAGCCGCCTTTACTCGAAATCTCCGCATTAACAAGCGGAGTCTCGATCTTCTTGATGACAAGCGGCGCAGCACTATCGGCTTTTACAACGCTTGAACCAACTGGAGCTATTTGAGCAACAGTCGGAGTAGCGGCAGCCGTGGGAGCTACACCTGTTTTAGCGAGGGAATCCTGCATAGCGGCAGGTGTCGGCGTTGTCGATGCTGATTTGGGCTTTGACTTCGGCTGATTAAAGATCATCCATCCGAAGAAAAGAATAAGGATCAGGACGATGCCGATCGTCGTTTGGCGCGAGGAATTCATGGAATTTATATAGTCGTGAGATGCTACTTTTTAAGCCGAGTACAAACGCACCCGACGCGGAGAAGGTTTAGAAATACTAAAGACGTATGCTCGGTGGGATTATTGTGCGGCAGAAATGCTGAACGAAATGCTGTAAAAAAATGCTGAACTTTAAGTAAAAAATGATGCGATATAGGTTACAAGAAGAGTACTCACAAATGAAAAAAAATGTCACATAAAATTACAACCCCCAAAGCGTATCATGGTGGTGCTTTTTGGGACGGAATTCAGTCGGATTTTTCTACACTTGAAAGATCTAAAACGATTATTAACGCTGATGTTCTTGATGCATGGTTCGACCCATCTCCGAGAGTTATCGAAAAGCTTTCACATTTTTTACCATGGATTATTAAGACTTCACCACCAACACATTGCGATGGTTTAGTGGCTTCCATATCACATCACAGAGGAATTCCGATAGATCATATATTGGTAGGCGGAGGGTCATCTGATCTGATGTTTTCTTTCTTTCCGAATATTTTACGTAAAGATGAAAAAATTCTTATTCTGGATCCAATGTATGGTGAATATGCTCATATTTTTGAGAATGTAATTAATGCAAAATTATTCAGATATAAATTAGATCACCTTCTTGATTTTGAAATAAACTTCGATGAGCTACAGAGTGCCATACGATCAGTATCTCCGAATATGGTTGTTATTGTTAATCCTAATAGCCCAACGGGGAGATTCTGGGCGAGCGAGAATATCTTAAAACTTATTGTATGCCACCCTGAAATAGTCTTTGTGATAGATGAAACCTACATTGAATACATTGGCAAAGAATACTCTTTGGAAAAAGAAACAATGCAACATCCCAACCTTGTAGTGATAAAATCAATGTCTAAGGTCTATGCATTGAGTGGGGCGAGAGTAGGATATCTGGTTGCTCATCCCACTATAATTAATAAAGTATCAGCTTTTATTCCCCCTTGGTCAGCAAGTTTGATCGCTCAAGTTGCAGCGGTTGAAGCATTAAATGATGATGGATATTATACTTCAAAATGGGCAGAAACACATTTACTCAGAGAGGAAATGATCAAACAATTACAATCTGATAGGACTGACATTTTTTCTTCTACGGCGAATTTCTTCTTACTACGATTGAAAAGCACGTCAGCTGATCATATCATCAAAGTTATGAAGTCACAAAATATCTTCATCAGAAACTGTAATAGTATGAGCTCACAGTTTGAAGATAACTATCTTCGGATAACCGTAAAGAGTAAAGAAGATAATAAAGAAGTTATTAATGCATTGAAGCAATTGCTATAATTGAGTTAAATAGAAAACAGAATCATCATAAAGTAACTATGAAAGCTATTAAAATCTGTTTCTTTCTTCGGCGGATTTATGCATGAGTATCCGCACAAATCCGTATCATCGTAATTTCTAATTTCCCGTTCGTAATTCTCCCCTTCCGTAACTTTGCACTCTAAACATAAACCTACAACACATGCCGCTACCACTTTGGCTTATCTCTATTATCCTCGGCATTGTCGAGGGGCTTACAGAATTTATTCCCGTCTCATCAACGGGGCATCTGATCCTTGCAGATCACTACCTGAAGTTTCAGGAGGTCTTGGGGAATCCTGACAAGGCAGAGTTATTCGAAGTGGTGATCCAACTCGGTGCGATCCTCGCCATCGGCTTTCTCTATCGGGCACGGCTAATGAATGCACTCACCGCAAAAGATAATTCGTCTGCTCCAGGGAGATTGCGCCTGCATTTGCTCGTTGCCTTTTTGCCTGCGGCAATCATCGGGTTTCTCTTTCATAAGCAGATCAAGGCATATCTATTCTCACCCACATCCGTTGCGATCTCACTTATCGTGGGTGGCATAATTATCATCATTATAGAGATAATGGGCAAAGCCAAGAAGCATTCGACCGATACCAACTCCATGACGATGCGTGATGCACTTATCGTTGGCTTCTCGCAAGTGCTCTCGCTGATTCCGGGAGTCTCACGTTCTGGCTCAACGATCATGGGCGGCTATGCAGGCGGGATGACGCGGGAATCTGCAACGGAATTCAGCTTTCTTCTGAGCTTCCCCGTTATGATCGCTGCAAGCGGTTATGAACTCTTGAAATATAAGAGCTTACTCACAAGCGATATGCTCAGCACGCTTGCCATTGGCTTTGTCGCAGCATTCTTCTCTGCCCTGATTGTTGTCCGTTGGCTCATCGCTTTCGTTCGCAACCATAGCTTTGTTGGATTCGGGATATATCGGATATGCTTCGGACTTCTCGTATTAGTACTCATCACTTTCGGGATGTTATAAAATATCTCGTCTTCTTCATTTACGAATCAAAAAGTAGGTGAAGCCGTTATACCCCAGATTCTACGGTATTTTTGAGCAAAGACTAATTTGAAGCAATTACTCACTTCCATGCGCTCCGGCGCGATCAGCGTGCGCGATGTTGATGCACCCGAAAGCCCGAAGCGCGCAGGCATTATCGTGCGCAACTATGCAAGCCTCATCTCTGCCGGTACGGAGAAGATGTCGGTTGAGCTTGCTCGTGCCTCGATGATCGAGAAGGCGAAGAGCCGCCCCGATGATGTGAAGAAGGTTATTGCCGAGATCAAACAGCAAGGGTTTTGGAAAACGTATCAGCGTATTATGAATAAGCTTGATACGCCGAAGGCAATGGGCTATTCGTGCGCAGGTGAGGTCATTGCTGTTAGCCCCGATGTTGATGATCTTCGTCCTGGTGATAGAGTTGCTTGCGGTGGACAAGGTGCGAATCATGCAGAAGTGGTTAGTGTCCTACGCAATCTTTGCGTGAAGATACCTGAAAATGTCAGCTACGAAGATGCCTGCTATACAACACTCGGAGCCATTGCGATGCAGGGCGTTCGTCAGGCAGAGCCACATTTTGGTGAATCAATTGCCGTCATAGGTTTGGGGCTTGTTGGTCAGTTGGTTTGTGGTATTGCAAAGTCCGCGGGGTGCGTGGTTATTGGCATTGATCTCGATAAAGATAACGTCAAACTTGCGGCTGATAGTAATGCGCATTTCGCATTTAGTAGACAAGAGGATAACCTTGTTGATAAGATCAAAGCACTCACGAATGGCTTCGGCGTTGACTCCGTCATTATCACTGCTGCCACAAGCTCGAACGATCCGATAGAACTCTCTGCCGCTATCACTCGCGACCGAGGTAAGGTTGTGATGGTCGGTGTGACAAAGATGGATATTCCGCGCGATCCTTTCTATATGAAGGAATTGGATTTCCGATTCTCACGCAGTTACGGACCCGGACGCTACGAACATTCCTACGAAGATAAAGGCATTGACTATCCGATAGGCTATGTCCGTTGGACAGAACGCCGCAATATGCAAGAGTTCGTCCGCCTGCTTGCCGATAAGAAAGTAGAGCCATCAAAGATCACAACGCATATACTTCCGATCACCGAGGCAAAGAAGGCGTATGATATGATAGCGGGTGAGGTAAAGGAGCGATTCTTAGGGATCGTACTTACGTATCCTGAGGGAGAAAGCGGAAGAACAGCAGATTTCAATCATAAAATTCGCAATCATATAGCTCTCGATAATAATAGAGCCAAACCGACAGCCCACACACAGCCCAAAATTGGTTTTATAGGGGCAGGTAACTTTGCACAAGGGTTTTTACTTCCTACTTTGAAAGAAAACGCAGAGCTTGTCATTGTTGCGAATGAATCAGGTGCAAGTTCCGAAGATGCGAAAGCAAAGTTTGGATTTGCGCGTTCGACGACGAAGTATGAAGAGGTTGTTTCAGCAAGTGACGTAAATACCATCTTCATCGCAACGCGACATAACAACCATGCCGATCTCATCTGCAAAGCTCTCGAAGCAGGCAAGAATGTCTTCTGCGAAAAGCCGATAGCACTCACTTTTGAGGAAGCATCACAAGTAGCAACTGCATTTGATAAACACCCTCAGCAATTTCTCATCGGTTTTAATCGCCGCTTTTCTCCGCTTGTCGTAAAGATGAAAGAGCAATTCAGCGAGCCACATCAGCCGAAGCTCATTTTTTATCGCGTGAATGGTGGACCCATTAAAGCATCTGATTGGACGCAAGATGAAGAAGTAGGTGGTGGACGCATTATTGGCGAAGTCTGCCATTTCATTGATACTGCGGCATACTTGGCAGGCGATAGCTTGCCGAGGTCAGTCGTTGCTAAACAGATATCAACAGGTCGCGCAGATTCTGTTGATCACGATACTCTCTCGATCACGATAGATTACGAAGATGGCTCTGTTGCAACCATATTCTACATTGCCAATGGCGATAAGGATCTTCCGAAAGAAGAGATACAAGTATTCTCTGGTGGCAGAACTGCTATCATGAAGAATTTCACCGAGCTTGAATTCTGGCGCGGCTCTGGAAAACCAAATATTACCAAAGGCACAGGCAAAGGACATAAAGAAGAAGTTGAGGCATTTATCTCCTCAATAAAGAATGGCACACCTTCGCCAATTCCATTTGATTCCATGCTTGCAACAACCGTCGCCACTTTCGCTGTTCATGAATCCCTTTCGACGGGTGAAGTGATCCGCTTTTGAAACTGTAACCTTCCTGCATTGAATGTGTTATTCTTATAACATTTTCATACGCCTATGAAGGAAAAACAGAGTGTGTTTCGTGTCGTCTTTATTGCAGTTATTGTTGCGCTGCTTTTTTCACATCCGTCATCTTATGCTGCCTGGCAAAAGATCGGCAGCCTTGGCGAGCCAGTAGGATGTGTGTGTTTTCTGAGTGATAATACCGCCTTTGCCGGTTCAGGCACATATAATAAAAACAACACACTGAAGATCTGGTACACCAACGACGGAGGTGTTTCATGGTCAACAGCATCCGTACCCAACGGCGTCGGACAAGTAACGCAGATATCTATTCGCGCCGATGGACAAGGTTACGCGTCCATCTTCTCTCAGCCAAATCCGGGGATGAATCTCTGGAAAACAACCGACGGCGGCTTCACATGGTCTGATGTCTCTACCGGGGCAAAGTTTGGAAGTGGCGCAGGAATTAGTACAATGCTTCAAGGTTTTGCTTCTTGGACAATCGGTTTACCTGCCAATGGAAGCACAAATGGTGTGTTCTTCATGGATCCCTCGACAATGCTCATTACTCCTGGTCCCGGATCAACGCCTATAGGGGAAGCATGGTCTGCTTGGGGCGATCCGAAGACAAGAATATGGTATGCCATAACAGAGTTATCAAAACGACTCGTGATGTCAACAGATCTGGGTGTTACCTGGAATTCTCGCTTTGACTTTGGCTCAAAGCTTATCACTGGTGTGAAATCTCCGACAGGACACATTGTCGGTGGTGGTGGTGTGATGTATATACAATCTGATACAGGTATCTTCCGTGGGACACTCGCAGATAGCGGATTGACATGGTATTCTATTGGAGGTCCTAATAACTTTCAAGATACACGTACTTTATATGTTGGTGGTTGCAGTGGTGAGCTTATCGTTGCATTCGATCAAACTGGTGGTGTATGGAAATCAACAGATGGTGGTAATGGAGGTCTTGGTGGTGCAAAACCTTTGACGTTTACGCATCCGAAATTTCAAAATATCTCAGCCTGCAAAAACGATCTGAGAAAGCTCTTCTTTACGAATCTCTACTGTTATGATTATGTCGTTACGAAGATCAGCTTTGATGTAAATACGAGCGGAGCATTTAGCTTACAACTTCCAACCTTGCCGGATACACTTCGTTCGAGCGTGACAGATTCTTTCACCGTTCTCTTTAATCCTGCACAGAATCCAGGCACATATACTGCGCAGATCCGTATCAAAGGATTTCATATTACTGCCGGAGGAAATAAAACCATCGATAGCGTCGTTACGCTTACTGCTATAGCAAATGCAGAGGGACCTGAGTTTTTTGTCACCCCGACAAAGATCGATTTCGATACACTTTCCATTTGTGGAAAGTCGAAAGACACGGTGTTTACGATGCGCAATGATGGTTGCGATACACTCTACGTTACATCAGGACCTGGGACAATAGGGGCAGAGTTTACGATCGATCCGTTATCGTTGCCATTTGCAATTCCACCTGATTCAATGATCTCGCTTCGTTGCTCATTCAAAGCGACGACACCAGGAGTCAAGCAAGAATTTCCGAGTTATACGGCAACGCAACAAGGACTGAAGAAAACAGTCGGCATGATCCTTGATGCATACGGAGAAGATGGGGCAGGTATACTTGATCATGCACCGAAATCGTTTGCATTCGATACGGTTTCATTTTGCTCATTGTCATCTGATTCTTCATCAGGTTTTTTAACGAACACTGGATGTATTCCTCTGACGGTCGAAAACTTTGCTCTTACAGGCAATGCAGATTTTACCTTGCTTGGAGCAGATCCGACAGGCACATCTATCAAGCCGGGCGATACTCTTCGGTTCAAGTTCAAGTTTTCTCCGTTACAAAAAGGGAGCCGCGCAGCAAGCATTGCACTTCGTACGAAAAATACTTCGGGTACAGGAGTCAGCAAGGATTATTCTATCTCGATCACAGGATTTGTTGGAATTGGCACGAAGATCCTCTCGCAATCACTTACCTCAATTGACTTTGGCACCACAACGCTCTGCGAAGAACGCGACAGCGTCATCTCATTCACGAATAAAGGCTGTGATACGCTTATCCTCACTGCCGCTGATCTAAAAGGTGCGGGATTCACGATGACGGGAGTTACTCCGCCTATCATTCTCATTCCTGGCGCAAGTACGCAGATCAAAATACAAACTATCGTTGATACGACAGGCGGAAAGACCACAACTAGCGGAACACTCTCCGTAACAAGCACTGCCGACAACGTGCTTTCTCCGATCACACTGAAACGAAGCGTTACAGTGCCGAGCAAGAAGAATGTAGCGTTTGGTATCATATCAAAACCGAATGCTCCGGGGAAAATCGGGACTGCCGGAGATGTGGTGAGTTTTGCATTAAAGGAATCTGCCACACTTCCCTTTGCAGGTTCAGGTGTGAAGCAATTGGAGTTTGATCTTGTGTATAATACCGATCTCCTTGAATATATTGATAAAGCACAAGGTGCAAACACTCTTACCACGTCTGATGGCAAGCACTTTATCCTTAGCGGAAATCCAATTACTGCCGGAGCAAATGGTGAGCTTGTTGAGTTTTTCTTTGAGGTATTCTTGACGAAGGATTCTACAACGGCTCTCCACATAACAAATATTACTATCCCTGGCATTACGCAAGGACCATGTACTTCGAGCGTGGATGCCTCTGCTACGGATACGAGCTTCCGTTATACCTATCTCTGCGCAGATCATATCTTGCAGGACTTCATGCGCACCAACCTCATTAGCATTCAATCTATTGTGCCGAACCCGACACATAATGAAATGAGCGTTGAGATTCATTCACCTAATGCCACAGTGAGTTTAGTCGAGATATTCGATGCACTTGGACATCAAGTGATGCAGAGAAGCCTCTCATTGCAATCGGGAAAGAATGTCGTTGATCTGAAGACGATGGGTCTTGCAGAAGGAAGTTATATTATCCGCATTGGTACGGATGCTGGTGCAGTCTCACGGCGCTTCGTGAAGGTGAAGTAACAGAAAACTACAATTCTACGAAATAAAAAAGGCGACTCGTGATCGAGCCGCCTTTTTTATGAAAACTATATTCAGCACTTACCACCAACCATTGCGGTTGCCATAGCTTTTGCCTGTGGTATCGGTACCGAAAGGATCGTTGTATTCCTGACGGTAACGGCTTCCACCGTTATTGTAGCTGTCGCGGTTTGCGCGTTCCATGTTTGGCTTTGCCTCACGGACGGAAAGCGGACGACCTTCGATCTCTTTGCCGTTAAGATCACCCATTGCTTTTGTTGCGGATTCTTCTGTATCCATCTCAACAAATCCGAAGCCCTTTGACTTCTTTGTGACCTGATCGCTTACGATCGCTGTGCTTGTCACACGACCAAATGGCTTGAACAGCTCTTCAAGCTGCTCAACTGACCAGCTATATGGTAGGCTACCAATATAGAGCTTTTTGCTCGTTGCTTTTACGACTTCTTTTTCTGCCGTCTCCATGAATAGAATCCTTTTTTCTAAAATGTTGATAAATACGTCTAAAATTCAGCCAATCGTAAACCCCATCCATGCGGAAGAAGTTCGGCGTTTATATACTCCGTAGTGGCTCAGTTCGGCTTTACCTGTCATTCCGAAGGCGTTCGCGAGAGCGAACAACTGCGGAATCCCCTCAACGTTGCCTCGAAGTGTGTGCCATAACTCAGGGGATTCCTCACTCCGTTCGGAATGACAGGCTATTCCCTAATGTTACCTTCTTTTGATAGACTTTTCTCCGCGAGCAATTTCCCTATCATCGCTACATCAGCTTGAACGTTCAGCCATTGGCATCTCTTGCTTGGCGGTTCGGTTGCACGGATGAGGATGAGGGCTTGGATATTGTTCTCGTGAAGCAGTGCATACGCCTGCTTGATCTCCTCAGATCCCCTGATAGCTTCGCGCATCCAACGCTTCAGCTTATTCCTGTCATGGGCAGGGCGTATTTGCCTTTTGGGGGCATGGAGAAGGAAGAGAATTGGCGAAGCATGAGCGGGAAGCTCTCGGAAATAGGTAAATGCACTGAGCACGGCAGTCTTCCTTCCGGCAAGAGCAAGGGGGCGCCTTCCGCCCATAAGCGCATCAATATCGCGCTGGAGGCGGAGCATCGGAAGCGTGTTCAGATTCGGCTTTTGCTCGTGAATTGCCATAGAAAACAAAGAGCATCCGGCGCGGTAAACGCCGGATGCTCTAATGAAATGTAAAAATGTCTAAGCGAAGATCAGCCCTTACAGGCAGATGCTCTTAGTTGCTCTTCTCGTCGCTGACGGTAAGCTTATGACGTCCTTTTGCGCGGCGTGCGGCAAGGACTCTGCGTCCATTGGCTGTAGCCATACGAGCACGGAATCCGTGTTTGTTGGCGCGTTTGCGGCGGCTGGGTTGATATGTACG
>JBKJHR010000271.1:0-6428 GCA_046598695.1 Kapaibacterium sp. (SeqCode) | reverse complement strand
AAAACTTTGTATCGAAATCTCCAGCACGGAAGCGATCATTACGCATCAGTGCTTTGTGAAATGGTATCGTAGTCTTGATGCCTTCGATGATGAATTCATCAAGCGCAGATTGCATTCTGTCTATCGCCTCTTTGCGATTCGCACCGTAGGTTATAAGCTTCCCGACGAGAGAATCGTAATACGGAGGAATCGCATATCCTCCATACGCATGAGAATCCAAACGAATACCATATCCACCAGGTGCATGCCAGCTTGTGATAACGCCCGGCGACGGACGAAAATCCTTCTCAACATCTTCGGCATTAATGCGACACTCTATCGCATGACCTTGCGGCTTGCGAGGCTTCTTCGATATTTTTCCACCTGCGGCAACGTGAAGCTGCTGCGCGATAAGATCGAGACCGATCACCTGCTCGGTGACGCAATGCTCCACCTGAATACGAGTATTCATTTCCATGAAATAGAAATTACCATGAACATCAAGAAGATATTCGATCGTACCCGCACCAACGTAGCCAACACTTGCCGCACCTTTGACCGATGCCGCACCCATCGCCTCGCGGAGCTTTTCCGTCACAACAGGCGATGGCGATTCTTCTACCAACTTTTGGTGACGCCTCTGGATGGAGCATTCTCGCTCGTTATAGTGGACGACGTTCCCATGTTTGTCACCAAAAACTTGTATCTCTATATGACGCGGACCTTCGACGAACTTCTCAATATAGCAATCGCCATTATTGAAAGCACCCGCAGCTTCGGTCTGTGCCATCTGCAAATTTGTAAGGAGGTCTTCTTCCTTCATCGCCAAGCGCATACCACGTCCGCCACCGCCTGCGACAGCTTTGATCATAACAGGATAACCAACTTGACGCGCAACTTCTATCGCTTCTTCATTGCTATGAACAACTCCTTCAGAACCGGGCACAACAGGCACTCCAGCCCTTTTCATGGTATCTTTCGCACGAGCCTTATCGCCCATGGATTGGATCATGTCAGGCGAAGGACCGATAAAGACAAAGCCCGATGCCTCACAAATATCAGCGAACTCCGCATTCTCCGCGAGAAAGCCATAGCCGGGATGGATAGCTTCTGCGCCCGTCAAATGAGCGGCACTAATAATTTGCGGAATGTTGAGGTAGCTGAGCTTTCCTGCCGGCGGACCGATGCAGACTGCTTCATCAGCAAAGCGAACGTGCAGCGAATGCTTATCAGCTTCGGAGTGGACAGCCACGGTCTTGATTCCAAGTTCGCGGCAACTGCGAATGATACGCAATGCGATCTCGCCACGATTGGCTATAAGTATTTTGTGGAACATCTATCGCTTAGGCTACTTCCAAGATGAAAAGTGTCTGACCGTATTCAACGGGCGAGCCGTCCTCGACGCAGATCTTTACGATCTTTCCGGCAGCATCACTTTCGATCTCATTCATTAACTTCATTGCTTCGACGATGCAAAGCGTTGTGCCACTCTGCACATTTTGCCCAACCTTCACATACACATCAGCATCCGGAGATGGAGACTTATAGAATGTACCAACGATCGGCGACTTCACATCATGGGTCTTTGCCCCGCTTGCCGCAGGAGCCTCACCGCCCATTGCAGGTGGTGCAGAAGATGCAGCAGCAGGAGCCTGAGCAGGTGCTGATGGCGGCGGACCGTACGCATATTGCGGCATCATCATCGGCATTTGTGGTGCTGATGGTTCTTTCTGCCGTGCAAGCCGAATCTGCGATCCTTCTTCTTCGATCTCAAGCTCTGTGAGCGTACTATCGTCAAAAAGCTTTACAACTTTTTCGAGGTAAGAGATGTCCATATAGTGATCCTCCAAAAAAATGAAACGGAGAGAAGAGAATAATCACGACTCTCCGTACAAAAATTTATTTCTTAACGCGCTCCATATATTGCCCGGTTCGCGTATCAACCTTCACCTGATCGCCTTCATTCAAGAAGAGAGGTACATTGACAACAGCACCTGTCTCAAGCGTTGCAGGCTTCGTGCCGCCTGTAGCCGTATCGCCTTTCATACCAGGATCTGTCTGAGTAATCAATAAGATCACCGCAGGAGCAACTTCCACTGCAACGATCGTCCCATCTTCGGAGAAGATAATATCGCAGCTATCGGATTCGCGAATGTATTTTGCAACATCACCAACGGTCACAGGAGCGACATTGATCTGCTCGTAATTCTCATTGTTCATGAAAACGAAATCCTCACCATCTTTATACAGGAATTGATACGTCCGCTTCTCCATGCGTACCATCTCGACTTCTTCGCCAGAGCGATAGCGCATTTCCTTTAGATTGCCGGTACGAAGATTACGGAGCTTTGCCTGCACGAATGCACGCAAATTGCCCGGTGTACGATGTTCATATTCTTCAATTCTAAAGAGCTCACCATCCATACGAAGGACGGCACCATTGCGGAAATCGTTTGTATTTGCCATGAAATAATAGTACAATATCAAGAAAAACCATAAGCCTCCCGAAAACGGACTGCAAAAATACGGCAGTATTGAGGCTGGACTCTAACAATGGGATTTCAGGAATGGCTTCCGAGGGAAAAGCAAGGAACTTAGCATCATGATCTACCCCTCTTTAGAGCCTTATAATAGGCTATGTAACTACTGTATTAAATAGAGTTATGAGGTTTATTCACTTCCGTACAACGACCATCTTTCCGCTTTTCTTTTCACCGTCTATGAGGATGGTGTAAACGTAGATTCCGCTGGGTACCAGCTTGCCGATGTCGTCTTTGCCATCCCAATTAAGATACCACGTTCCTCCAAAGGCTTCCGGTGGAGCGACAATGCGGCGGATAAGCGTCATATCAACCGAATAGATCGTCAGGTCAGGATCGCTCACGGGTTTCTTGCTGCCATTCGAGGCGAGCAACTTCATCGGTTCGGCATTTATCCCATCTTGGAGTATAAATGGCTGTGGGAAAACAACTGCATCCGCAGGACTAAACTTTACAATGGTATCGCAAAACGTCTCAGGATAATCATACTGATTCTCGAATGTATTGAGTGATGTAAATTTTATCGTCGCATTTGAGAGCTTCGTTGGGTCAATATTCCGCGATACAGCTATTACTGATGAATCTCTGCTATCGCCCGCAACAAAAAGATTTAATGAAGCACGGACTAATGCCTGATAGGAAGTTGGTACTCCTATAGGAATATGATTGACTTTCAGCGCATCAACAGGGAATATCTTTGCATCAGCAAATACGGTGGAGTTGGTATTTCGTCTGCCCGTTGCAAAAAGCTGAACACCAAATTTTTTATACTCTGCACAAAAATCAGAATTATAAGAGAGAAGTGTATTCTCCGTTGACGCGAGAAAATCATTATCAATATCAGAATATCTTTCCCATGTTTTTCTCACGACATCATCACCAAACCTTTTCGCGAGGTAATACAACCAGACTGATTCGCTGTATCCAAAATCCGTCGTCGCAAGCGGAAATGTTAAATCGATATTCTTGAAGTAACTCGGCATGTAATATGTGTAATCAATCACACCCGGTGTGCTCCGTGACTCCATCCATGTACTCGTCATTTCCTGAAAGCGGACATAAATTTGAGTACGTATATCACTTGATAGATCTATACCGTAATCTCCGAATTGCACGACATGATGAAATTCATGAAAAACGGTGATACGAGCGGCATCTAAACCTGAGGTTGGGTACTGATTTTGCGGATAATCATTATCCATTTCAATGAATGATCGGAATCTCTGCAAGCCACTTGGTGAGCGAGAGAAAGAACCTTCATCGGTAGGAAATGTCTTCCCGTATGTTCCTGTGACAAAATCATGTAGATAAATATGCCACATCGAGTCACCAAAACTATACGGAGGTTTTGGGTAACCAAGTTGAACAATTTCGAGTTCGTAGGCCTCATCTGCATATTCAGCAACAGCCTGAACAAACTCATTTGACGCACTATCTCTCCCCGATTTCGCGAAATGAATCATAAATCTTCCCGATGGAGAAATGAGAGAATCACTCAACGATGGTGGAACGAGGAGCGTACCAAGTGACTGCATCTTCCCTTCCCGAAGTTGCTCGATCACACTCGGTGAGCCGCATTTGTCAGGTGCTTGAGCATAGAGAAGATTATTGCTCAGTACAACAGCAACAAATAATAGTGCTATGCGTAAGAACAAGCAGACAAAGCGGTGAAAGCGATTGTCCGTAACCCGAACTTCGCTCAAACAGCTTACGTTAGATATAATAGACAAAATTGTTGTAGAGATCATGTGATGAACAAATACTCATCGTTGTTTTTGTAACACGGAGTAGCCCACATTCGTCATAATAAATAGAGAACTTAAGAATTGTTACACGTATGGCACAAGAAGGAAATTTTTCAAACAGAGTTCAAGATGTGATTCGCCTCTCACGAGAGGAAGCGATTCGTCTTGGGCATGATTATATTGGTACGGAACATCTCTTGCTCGGAATTATCCGTGAAGGAGAAGGAATCGCCGTCAAGATTCTTCGCAATCTTGGCGTTGATCTCTACAAGATCAAAAAAGCGATCGAAGATACCGTTCGCTCCGGAGGAGCAACGCTTACGATCGGCAATATCCCGCTTACCAAACAAGCGGAGAAGGTATTGAAGATCACCTATCTCGAAGCCAAGCTCTATAAGAGCGAAGTTATAGGTACGGAGCATCTCTTGCTTTCACTTTTGCGCGATGAGGATAATATCGCCGCACAGATATTAAACCAGTTCAGCTGCACCTACGATGCTATCCGTGCCGAACTTGACAATATCATTTCCGGCAGAGCATCAACGGCTCCAAAACAGCCATCAGGCGAGAAGAAGCCTGAGAAGACGAAAACACCTGTTCTCGATAATTTCGGACGCGACCTAACTAAGCTTGGTGCAGAAGACAAACTCGACCCGATCGTTGGCAGAGAGAAAGAGATCGAGCGCGTAGCACAGATCCTCTCACGCCGCAAAAAGAACAACCCTGTTCTGATCGGCGAACCTGGCGTTGGTAAGACTGCTATCGCTGAAGGATTAGCACTTCGCATCATTCAAAAGAAAGTACCACGTGTACTTTTTGATAAGCGCGTTATCACGCTTGACCTTGCAGGACTTGTAGCAGGTACCAAGTACCGTGGCCAGTTCGAAGAGCGCATGAAAGCCGTGATGAATGAGCTAGAGAAAGCGAAAGATGTTATTCTCTTCATTGATGAATTGCATACGATCGTCGGCGCAGGCGGCGCATCAGGTTCACTTGATGCCTCGAACATGTTCAAGCCGGCTCTTGCTCGTGGAGACATCCAATGCATCGGCGCAACCACACTTGATGAGTATCGCCAATTCATCGAGAAGGATGGCGCACTTGATCGTCGCTTCCAAAAGATCATCGTTGATCCGCCGTCTGTTGATGAGACCATTCAGATCTTGAAGAACATTGCTTCAAAATATGAAGATCATCATAATGTTCGCTATTCACAGAAATCGCTTGAAACAGCGGTGAAGTTATCGGATCGTTATATTACCGACCGCTTCCTGCCCGACAAAGCAATTGACGTGATGGATGAAGCAGGCTCACGCGTACATTTGGCAAATGTACATGCGCCAAAAAATGTCGAAGAACTTGAGAAGAAGATCGAAGATATTAAGGGGCAGAAAAATCTCGTCGTCAAAACACAAAACTTTGAAGAAGCAGCAAAGCTTCGTGATATGGAGAAGAAGTATCAGCAAGAACTCGAACTCGCTCTTCTCCAATGGGAGGAAGAGGTCGGCTCGCAGATATATGATGTCTCCGAAGATGACATGGCTGACGTTGTTGCAATGATGACAGGCATACCTGTCAATAAAGTGGCAGAAAGTGAAAGTGCAAAGCTCCTCAAGATGGCAGATGTACTTCGCTCGCAGATCATTGGTCAGGATGAAGCTGTTGATAAATTGACGAAGGCTATTCGCCGCACTCGTGCAGGTTTGAAAGACCCAGCTCGCCCTATCGGAAGTTTTATCTTCTTAGGACCGACCGGTGTTGGTAAAACCGAACTCGCGAAAGCTCTTTCTCGCTATCTCTTTGATGCAGAAGACTCGTTAATTCGTATTGATATGTCTGAGTATATGGAGAAATTCTCCGTATCACGTCTTGTCGGTGCGCCTCCGGGATATGTAGGCTACGAAGAAGGTGGTCAATTGACGGAGAAAGTCCGCCGCAAACCTTATTCAGTCGTCTTGCTTGATGAGATCGAGAAAGCACATCCTGATGTATTCAACATCTTGTTGCAAGTTCTCGATGATGGTACACTTACCGATTCGCTCGGACGTAAAGTTGATTTCAAGAATACGATCATCATTATGACCTCGAATGTCGGTACACGTGACATTAAAAAGCAACCACGTATCGGGTTTGGTGAGAACGCAACGGATGATGAGCATGGCAG
>JBKJHR010000146.1:0-3753 GCA_046598695.1 Kapaibacterium sp. (SeqCode) | reverse complement strand
CACGCGGACTTGGAGTCGTGGATATTCCCTATCGCTTGAACTGTCCACCAGAAATAACTCAGTTTACTCTGCGTTCACCCTCACTCGCCGCAAAAATCTCGCGTTAGCCATAACATTGTTCTTGGCACGCTTTTGGTATACATAACAAGTGATGTCCTGTTAACAGGAGAGTGGATCAAATATTGAAACATTCTTTGTGTGCGGGGCGTAACGAATACTGTAACCACTATTTTCGGAGGAGCAACCGATAGACCCTGTGATACATTATTCGTGAATCTTTTCACTTCTTTAGAAAAAACGCTATATGTATACTCAATACCGCTACCCAACCGACGAAGTCGCCGAGAGTCTGCAAAACTTCTCATATGCCGAACATGATGAAACGATATCCCCAAGCAACTGGCGTTACAGTTATACTTTTTTTGTATCGCTGCTCGTCGGTGCTATGGCAATGACATTCATCGCAACGAACTCGAAGGATCTCTTAAGTCATGGATCTTTCAAAGGTGGTGTCGAAGCACGTGTTGCCAATATTATTGCAACGAATGCTATGCTTCCAACTATCACTACGGCAACACCTCTTGCTAATAAAGCACTTGCAATGAATGAATCGAAATCAGTTAGCCGCACATCTGTTGTAAAAGCGAAGAGCGTAGTCTCGGCTCCACTACATTATACAGCACCGGTAACTGCACCTAAACAGGATGCACCGAAGACACAACCAAAGCGAAGTGTGACAGGAGCGTTTTAAGAATTGAGTGGATAGAATAAATGAGTAAGGAAGAAGCGCGGCGGAGGCTGCGCTTTTTTTTACAAACAGCGAGTACCTAAACTACTACTTGGTATTCGTAGGGTCAAACTGAGGTGTCCCCTTCCAACTTCTTTCTCGGAACACCTGAGGTATTTTTGCGTTATACGCTATAGATCATTGACAAAGTGGGGGTGCACAGGATTCGACGAGGGGCGGACGCTCCGACTCGCTGCGCGCCGGGTGCTACAAGCAGCATCCGTAACCAAATGCTTGTATTCGGCAGAAATGCTGACTATTCATATGCAATGGCTGCCTAAGCTCCGCGGACTAGTGCCGCGTTGACGCTGCTTCCCGCTTCGGTGGGAGGGCGCCCATCCCGCGAGCTTCTTGGATAAGACGGAGTTCGAATCGGGGTGCCGCATTGTCTCATCCCTTCTGTCTGCGAACGAGTATCGCGCCGGACAGATGTCGTCAGGATATTCTGGTTTCAATATCGGTTGTCACTTTCCTATGATATTGTTACGACACCTAAATAAGTGACTACGCCCGTAGAAGCGACGGTACGTGCTTTTCGGACAGGGGTTCGATTCCCCTCACCTCCACTCAGTTTATGATCTCATATCAATACGCGGACTATTCAAAAAGTCCGCGTTGTTGTTTTTAAATCATATGAAAGGAAATACTATGTAGGTCAATATGGGAATTAGTGAATCAGATAGAAAAGATATTGCCGACGGACTCTCTCACCTTTTGGTAGATACCTATACATTATATCTCACAACGCATAGCTTTCATTGGAATATGACAGGACCTATGTTCCAGACACTTCACCTTATGTTTGAAGGGCAGTACAATGAATTGGCTCTCGCTGTTGATCTTATCGCCGAGCGAATCCGTGCCATAGGGTTTCCTGCACCTGCAAGTTGTTCTGAGTTCTTAGCATTATCATCTATTAAAGAAGTTGTCGGTGTCCCAAAAGCGGAGGACATGATCAAGACCTTAGTTGAAGGGCAAGAATCAGTCGTACGCACGCACGTTCACTCTTTCCGATCGTTGATAAAGCAAGTAACGAACCCACCGACGATCTTCTCACACGAAGGATGCAGATTCATGAAAAGACCGTATGGATGCTGAGAAGTTTGATAGAGTAAGAGTGGGAAAGATCACCGTGACAAGTTAAAGAATAAAAATCATGGAATTCAGTGTGTCGGACTATTCGCCCGACACAAATACAAACAGATCTGACGCTCTGCCCTCTTTTTTTTTTTACGCGCATTCTCCTTCCCCCCTATGTTTTTTGCCTTATATTTGTAGTGATAATAATTGTATCGTTCTAGACTAATACATCGTCCCCTTTGTCGGTGTCATTGTTCACGTAACTCATCAGGAATTTATGCGGCACACAATCTCTCTTTGTGTTGCTTATGTTGTGTTGATTCTTTCTTGCCAGATCGCGGAAGCACAGCTAAAAGCAACCCTGAACATCACGAACCCAAGTCCGTATATTTCTGATTGGACGGGACACCCGGAGTACGTCAAACTCATTATTGCAAACCCGACCTCGCAGACCTATACCGTCCAGCTTACGTCGGAATTGACCATCTCTGGCGATCTTGTCGGGCGGAGTAAAGCGGGACGCCCTGCCCCGATCACCGTTCCACCGGGAGCGACATTGCTCATGGGGACACAGATCATCGCTTTTAGTGATGTAGATTTTTTTGGCACCTATAAAACGAAGGCACTTCTGACGGGGATGTTACCTTCGGGAATTTACACGTTTTGCATAAAGCTCTTTAACATTGCAGATGGAAAATTGATGACGCAGGATTGTAAGCCGTTCATCATTCAAACCTATAAACCGCCAACCCTGATTCAGCCACCGAATCTCTCGAATGTTGATCCAAATAGCCAACCAATGTTTCGATGGACAACGACCTTACCGCCTTCTCAAAAACCGGTAACCTATATATTTACACTTATACAAATGCTTCCGGGTCAACGAAGTCCCCTTGATGCATTTCGTTCAAATCGTCCGATTGTCACGAAGGAAGTTGATGCGATGACGCAAACCATCCTTCCTCTTGAAATCCCGATGCTTGATACTGGAAAAACGTATGTTTGGAGTGTTAGAGCACTCGATAAACAAACCCGAGCATATATTGGTGAGCCCGATGGCTGGGCATCTCCATTTGTGTTCACAGTAACCAAGCCAGGGGGATTAGGAAATGGCAATCCATTTACCGGAAAGGATTCTGCCAATAAAGGTGGAAATCTTGGGAGTGATACAGCAAAAAAAGATAAGGCTATTGTTGCTCAAGTCGGGACTGTTGGGGCTGATAGTAGCGGGAAGAATCTATCAAAAGCTCCTAAACCACGCGATACATCTTCTTGCGGTGCTTGCCACCCAATTGTTCTTGCTGATACGGCATTAGCAACTGCTGATGTTGTCGTTGGTGATACGATCAAGGTCGGTAAGTTTGATATGATCGTAACTGAAATCACAGGGGCTTCTCCTTCTAATGCAACGGGACAAGGAACGATCAAGATCTCATGGCTTTTTGCCAAGGTATTGGTGGATTTCAAAAATGTGAAGATCACCTCATCACATCAAATGCTTGATGGATCAGTGAATTCGGTCAATGATCCCGAAGCACCAACATTCCCTAAGCAGTTCGGAATCAATGCCGCTCTCTCAAATTCATGGACAAAAACGAAGATCGCCTCGCTTGATGATTTCTTGAAATTAAAAGGTAAAGTCACAAGTGCCGCGGCAGAAATTACGGAGCCAATGAAAACGCCCATCGGTGTGAATAACCTGAAAGGATTTACGCTCTGTATTTCGCAGATTGATTTCACAAAGGATAATGGTATTCTCACATCGGTATGTTCTATACCAATACCATCCTATGACGATACACTGTCATTCGGCGTAGCAGGTCTTCCCTTCTGCCCTGAAGGGCTATCCCATAAGGGGACGCTTGAGTTGTTGAAGGATTTTACAC
>JBKJHR010000059.1:0-10188 GCA_046598695.1 Kapaibacterium sp. (SeqCode) | reverse complement strand
AGGTATAGCGTTCATTCCGCCATAGCTCTTCGTAACCTCTTCGTTGCCGATCAACATTGGGTAGTTCACTTTGTTTTTCTCTGCAAAAGGTTTTACAACGCCTGCACCACCTTCATCAAGGGATACTCCGACAAATTGCAATCCGTCACCACCATATTGTGTCTGCAACTCCACAAAATCAGGAATTTCCTTACGGCATGGTGGGCACCAGGTTGCCCAAAAATTCAAGGCAACGACTTTTCCTCTGAAATCAGAAAGCTTTACTTGCTTACCGTCAATATCGGCAAGTGTGAAATCCGGTGCAGGTCCGTTCTCATCATACTTGACGGTCTCTAATTCTTTGCTGCTCTCCGTTGCTGGTGCAGAGTGTTTCGGATTTGCAAGCAGGAATATCGCGCCACCGGCGACAAGGAAAAAAATGGCTGCTACTATGATTCGTGAGCTTTTCATACGTTTTTATTCTGTTCTACGCAAAACTGGGAGTTTAGGATTCACTTCATATTCTACTACAATTATTATGCCATTTTAGTGCTATTCGGTGCGGCTCGAGGTACATCTATATAACCGTGTCATTCCGATATGGTAAATACAAGCTCAAACCTGCGTCTACTTATTCTCACAAAATAAAAAAAAGGCGGAGAATCCTCCGCCTTCATAAATGAAACAATTGTACAAACCTTAATTATCATCATCAGAAGTATTCTGAACCGGAGCCATCAGATAGCGATGATTATTATCGAACCAGTGATTTCTATCCTTTGATGGTGTTCCCTTGCTACTGCCGGATGCTTTTCCCGTAGAGAGAAGTTGAAGATTAGCGATCTCAGATGTCTGCCCGACGATCGAACGCTCCAAGATCAAACCAAAATCACGAGCGAAGAAACGCAAAACGTATACATCACCAGGTGAATTCTTATTAAGATACTTTACCGCGACAACATCTTCATAGGTTTGTTCATGACCAGGAAGAAGATAGGTGTCATAATGAGCGACGACAGTTGCTTCGATCTGCTCAGCATCATCTGCAAACCACGCAGAGCCTATATTCAATGTGCCCTTGAGCGCAACGATTGCATCGTCTTGATTTCCTGAGCGGGACATAATGCACTGTAATACGCCGTCACGGTCTGTTGACGTTTTATAGAAATAAAGCACGTCTGTACCTGGAAGTCCGTTGTCTTGCTTTAAGAGCTGAGTAAAATCACCATACTGTCCGCCGACCTTTACCTGATAGGTAGATGTATCAAGCTGGGTGGTAGCGTGCTCAGAGTATGTATATTGGATGCCGTTTGTTTGCGGAAAGAAATAGGACTCCGCAACCGGAGCGTTCTGCGGTTGGGTTGAGCTACTTGCAGAGCAACCCGCGAAGATCGCAACACAAGCAAGTGTGAGATAAGAAAAAGATTTCATGGTCTCTAAGCTCCTTTATAGGCTCTTAAAAATGAAAATACATGCCCGCTGTCAACTCGTAGTTCTGACTGCTTAACTGTCCCTTGACATCATCTTGGAATCCAATTGACTTTTTATCAACGGGATTGTTAAGAATGTCGTTCATCTCATTTGTGAGATTATAGCTCAGGTTTGTCATCCGAAAACCTAATGCAAGTCCAACCTGATCGGTCAGATCAATATGACTTCCGATCTCGCCAGATACGATAAAGCCGATCGTCGAACCGGAAAACCCTGTCGATGCCGTCAAAGCGAACTTCTCTGATAATGGAAGGCGATATTGGAGCATCCCGCCGAGCCACGTTGCCTGAACGTGAGTAACGTTGGAGATCGCTGCATATCCAAGTGGGTCAATGACCGTTACCTTGCGAAGCTCCTTCTTCGACATATTCGCCGTTCCGAAACTTGCGCCGACATAGAGGTTCTCTTGTTCAAAGACTTGGTAGAATGCAGAGACAGAAGAATTCGTCACAACAGGAAAGGAAACCGTTGTTGCCCCATTGTCTGGATATTGTTTGCCAAAGCCCTCAGCAAACATAAACTCAAAGCGTTGAATAAAGCTCTTCGCTGGTTTGAAATCATTACGCAAAGGATTGTATTGATATGCGCCTTCATTGCGTGGATCTTTGATGTGAAGACCATCAACATTCAGTGCAATCGCCGGAGCAACAGAGACACTCTGTGTCTCGAGGGTTCTACTGCTTTCGCTTATACTATTATTGGCAGATGGGTTTGCAACATCATGCAATGCAACATTCAACGATGTAGATCCTTCGATATGGGGCGCTTCGGAAGTGCCCGAAGACACTCTATGAACAAAGCTTCTTGATGCGTTGTGATTTACCGATGCTGATGTATTACGAGTTACTTTGCTTTGTGATAACTCAGATGAAGAAGATGTATTTGTACTCTCAAGAGGAGAAGTAAGTGCAAGTGCTTGAGATGTGCCGTGCGGCAACACCATTGCCGTCGGAGCTGTCACTGTTTCCTTCCCAGCGAAGAAACCAGAACCGAACCCTACAAGCAAGCCAAGAAGAGCAACAGCAGATATAGCAAGCCATGAAGAAACTCTGGGTTGTGTCGCAACCTGTGTTACTGCCGTTGTTGCGGCAGAGGTAAACGCCTGCGGTGCCGGAGGAGGGGGCATCATCTCACCCAAACGTGCCCAAAGCTTTTGCTCGGCAGTATAAGGCACGTTGATCGCAAGGCGATCACGCTCGAACATTTCCGCTTGCTGTAAATAGCTGCGGAGTGTCTCACGGCGTTCGGGCGAAACCGAAAGGCGGTGCAGAAGCTCTGCCTCGTCCTCGACCCCCAAAGAACCGTCCAAAAATCTTAATATATCTGTCGTCGTATTCATATAAAAAAACGTCTGTCTATTTTATCTTTCTTTATAGTAAGGCTCTAATAGCACACGAAGCTGTTCGCGTGAACGGTAGATTCTGCTTTTTATGGCAGGAATCGTCAACTTCATGACTTCTGCAATTTCCAGATAACTTAAACCTTGATATTCAAATAATAAGAACGGCTCTCTATTTTCCTGGGGGACTTGATCGAGTGCCCATTGGATGCGGGCTTGCCAATCTTCACCGAAATCCTGTCCGGGAGCCGTGAGCGATTGAAAGTTATCTATATCTTCCGTATGCCTGCGGTCACGAATGCGGTTCAAACAAAGATTATGCGCGATCGTAAAGATCCAACCGGAGAGGCTTTTTTCCTCAGCAAACTGGCTGGCGCGCTGATAGACGCGGATAAATACCTCTTGATACAGGTCTTCAGCTTCCTCGGCATTGCCGAGCATACGCAGACAGTAGCTAAAAACGCGCTGACGGAAGCGGAGATATAGCTCCGTAAATGCTTCCCTCTTCCCCTCGGTAAAAGCGCGGAAAAGAGCTATCTCATAAGCCCTTTCTGCGTCTTTATCGCCGGGTAGTGGGTGCACTCGCTCCACAGGTTCCGCTACGTATGACATAAGTACTGATCAATCTGGCAGCTCATATTAAACTGCCTCTAATACAAGAACACCTCAACTTCCCTGAAGTTGCACAGGAAAATTATGAATTTTGTGGAAAATATCTACCCTCTTATCCCTTCTTTTTCCAAACATATCCACCTTTGAGGACCCAAACCAAATACACCGATGTGCCTGCGGCGAGGACAAGACAAATAATCGCTATGAGGATGTTATGGTCGCTTCCGGAACGGGTGAGTTCAGAAATTCCAAAAAAAAGGAAAAAAGCAACGGCAAAGGAAATCAACACTTTATGGAGAGCAAGTAAACTCATAGTCTATTTCAGTTAATGACTTATACAATTTAAAACACTTTGATTGCGGATAATATCCGCATAATGTAAAGTTATTCGGCCGATAAACTGGACATCTTTTCATAAAATGTGGATGAATCCTAAACTCTGCGGATAACGTGTACATAATAACTTCGGATGAGGATAAGATTCTACCCTTCCACTTGTGAACAATATACTGGATAACTTGTTAGAATGCCTTCTTGATACCATTTTCGCAGTAAATCACTGCCATACTCGCATTCATACACATTTCAACAGCCTTTAAATAAAGAAGTTATTTTATATTTATTTAAAAGAATTTAAAGATTCTTAAGAAGGCTGTGGGAAAGCGGATAGAAAAAAAATAGTCGAAAAATGAATATAGCAATCATTGGAACAGGATATGTAGGTCTCGTCACAGGAGCTGGTCTTGCCGAGACTGGTCATAATGTTATATGTATGGACATCGTCGCGGAGAAGATAGAGATGCTTCGCCGTGGGGAGATACCTATCTATGAACCAGGGCTTGAAGAGATCGTCCAATTTAATGCCGGTGAAGGAAGACTGACTTTTACTACAAGCTACGAAGAAGCGATCAAAAATGCGAAGGTTATTTTCTTTGCACTGCCAACTCCGCAAGGCGAAGATGGAGCTGCTGATCTATCTCGCATTATGTCCGTTGCTGAAACCGTCTCGAAGATCATCACCGAGCCAAAGGTTATCGTTAATAAATCTACGGTACCAGTAGGCACCGCCGAGAAAGTGAAAAAAATATTCGAGGCAAATACGAAGATCGTTGTAGAGGTTGTTTCAAATCCTGAATTCCTTAAAGAAGGTGCTGCCGTTCAAGATTTCTTAAAACCTGATAGAATTGTCATCGGCTCATCAAGCGAGAATGCGATCGAGATCATGCAGGAATTGTATGAGCCATTCGTACGTACCGGAAATCCGATCTACGTCATGGATGAGAAGAGTGCAGAGCTTACAAAATACGCTGCGAATGCGATGCTTGCCATCCGTATTTCATTTATGAACGAGATCGCAAATATCTGCGACCGCGTCGGGGCAGATGTCGATAGCGTCCGTAAGGGAATCGGTTCGGATGGACGCATTGGAAATCAATTCTTATTTCCCGGTGTCGGGTTTGGTGGGAGTTGCTTTCCGAAAGATGTAAGTGCAATTATTAAAACTGCCGAAGTCTATGGCTATGACTTCAAGACGATGAAGGCAGTACAAGAAGTAAACGTCTTACAAAAGAGAGTATTAGTTGAAAAAATTCTTGCCCATTATAATGGAAAGATCAAAGGCAAGACTTTTGCTATTTGGGGACTTTCCTTCAAACCGAAAACCGACGACATACGCGAGGCACCTGCGATAGAAGTCATCACGGCTCTTGTTGCATTGGGTGCGAAAGTGCTGGCAAGCGACCCTGTTGCTATTCCAGGAATGATGAAAGTATTACCAGAGAGCGATAATCTACAATATCGCCGCAAGAACATGAAAGCTCTTGATGGTGCAGATGCACTTGTTATCGTAACGGAGTGGAATGAATTCCGCAATCCTGATTTTGACGTGATCGCATCTTCGATCAAAGATAAGGTTGTATTCGATGGAAGAAATATCTACGACCCTGAGAAGATCAAAGAACATGGTTTAGTATATTATGGAATAGGGCGCAGATAATATCTGACAGAATAATAATAAAAAAATTTAAAATGCCAAGAACACTTATTACCGGCGGAGCCGGATTTCTCGGAAGTCATCTCTGTGATCGCTTTATTGCCGAAGGGCATGAGGTGATCTGTATGGATAATCTCTCGACCGGAAATGCCGACAATATCGCGCATCATCTTGGCAAGCCGAATTTCTCGTTCGTGCATTATGATGTGACGAACTTCATCCACGTTGAGGGTCCGCTTGATTACGTTCTGCATTTTGCTTCGCCCGCTAGCCCCATTGATTATCTCAAGCTGCCAATTCAAACGATGAAGGTAGGCTCTCTCGGCACGCACAAGGCACTCGGACTTGCTAAAGTGAAGAATGCCCGCTTTCTCATCGCATCAACCTCTGAGACCTATGGCGACCCCTCTATTCATCCTCAACCCGAAACGTATTGGGGCAACGTAAACCCGATCGGTATCCGCGGAGTCTATGACGAAGCAAAGCGCTTCGCCGAAGCATTGACGATGGCATATCATCGTTATCATAATTTGGAGACGCGCATCATCCGCATTTTCAATACATACGGCGAACGTATGCGCATCGAAGATGGCAGAGCGATCCCCGCATTCACAACGCAAGCACTTCGCAATGAACCCATCACCGTCTTCGGTGCAGGGATGCAAACTCGCAGTGTCTGTTATGTTTCTGATCTTGTTGAGGGTATTTATAGATTGCTAATGTGCGACTATGCATATCCGGTAAATATCGGAAATCCCGATGAAGTGACGATGCTCGATCTTGCCAAAGAGATAAAAGCAATGATACCTGAATCGAAAAGTGAGATAGTCTTCAAACCTCTCCCGCAGGACGATCCGCAGGTCCGCCAACCCGACATCACCCTTGCCAAATCCCTCTTAGGCTGGCAGCCCACCATAGACCGCAAAGAAGGTTTGGAGAAAACAATAGCGTATTTCAGGGGAGCGTTGAAGTAGAGGTGAAGAAGAAAAAACTCCTTCAGAAGATACTTGCCAATCAGCGAAACGTTAGTTTTGAGGAATTGTCATTGCTTGTTGAAGGGTTTGGTTTTTTCTTGGATCGGGTTTCTGGTAGTCACCATATCTATAAAAGAGCGGGTATCCGTGAGTTGGTGAATATTCAAGACGTAAACGGAAAAGCGAAGCCCTACCAAATAAAGCAATTCTTGACGCTTGTTGAACGTTACAATTTACAACTGGAGGATTAGAATATGAAAGATTATCATATTAACTTGTTTTATAGTGACGACGATGAGGGGTATATTGCTGATATACCGGACCTCTCTTTTTGTTCAGCCTTCGGCAATACTCCTGAAGAAGCACTCCATCAAGTAGAGATAGCGAAAGCGGCGTGGCTTGAATCTGCAATGGAAGATGGACGCCCGATACCGCAACCACTTTATCGCCCTGTAATTTATCAAGCTGCATAAAAACTTTCATTCACACACTCTATGCCAATACCAGATTTTCAGTCGTTAATGCTTCCTGTTCTTGAATTAACTGGGGACCAATTGCCCCACAAGACCAACGATGTTGTCCGTGATTTAGCTATAAAAAAAAATCTAACCATAGACGAAATCAACGAACTACTCCCAAGTGGAAAGCAAAAAAAATTTCACAACAGAGTTGCTTGGGCGATAAGTTATTTATATCAAGCGGGTTTGATTAGACGCCCAACAAGAGGGTTTATACAGATTGCGGATTTAGGGTTAAAGGAGCTAAAAAATAGCCCGTCCCATATTAACATTAACTACCTGAAAAAATTTGAAAGTTTTGAAGAGTTTAGAAATAGAACAAAAGTAGAAGACGATGTACACATCGGTAGTGAGGAGTCGGTACTTGAATTGAAAACACCTACTGAAATATTTGATAAGTCATATAAAGAGATTAGACTAAGCCTCGAAAAGGAATTACTAGAAAAGACAAAAGCAGCTTCCCCGTCATTCTTTGAAACAGTAGTCGTCGAACTTCTCATTGCTATGGGGTACGGTGGTTCTTACAATGATGTTGAAGAAGCGGTTGTTGGCAATGTGGGTGATGGTGGAATTGATGGTATTATTAAAGAAGATAAACTGGGGCTTGATAATATCTATGTACAAGCTAAGCGGTGGAATGGGAGTGTTGGACGGCCTGATGTTCAATCTTTCTCTGGTGCACTTGATGGGAAGGGCGCGCATAAAGGAGTAATGATAACCACCTCTACTTTTTCACCAGAGGCAAAGAAATATGTCCAAGACATTAGAAATAAAAAAATAGTGTTGATTGAAGGTGTTGACTTGTCAAAATTAATGATAGATCATGATCTCGGAGTAACAACCTCCCAAACATACTCAATTAAAAAAATAGACCACGACTACTTCGAGGAAGAATAGTGATCGGTTTCCCCTTTCCCACCTGAGACATAATCTGCCCTGTTGCTGTTAAGGGGGCAATCGAAATTGCCCCATGCAGGATGAGCCGCAAGTGGTTCAACTTGTGTTAACATGGCTTGATTCACGAATATCTTCATGACTGACATCCATACCGACCCGACAGGAACACCCGATAAGAAAGCGAATCCGCACATTCTGGATTATTTTCTTCTTTGGGCGCGCAATAAAACCGCCGTTATGATTATCACCGCTGGTGTTGCAGGTGGTATACTCGCCTATACATTTTTGATGCCGCAGACATTTACTGCTATGGCGACGATCATGCCGCCTGAAAAGGACAAATCAGGTGGACTGATGAGCTTTCTCTCCGGCTCCGGCGCCCTTGACCTAATGAAGGGGCAAGAAAATCCGCAGATGGATATGTTCAAGAACATCGTGGACTCGCGTTTAATGAGCGAGTCAATTGCAAAGGACTCCAAAGTACGGAATTACTTTTCACGATTTGATACCAGCGAAAAAGTTATTGCATTCTTTGCGAGAAATTCTGTCACAAGTGAACCGCTACGCAATGGTGTGATGAATCTCCAAGTTGATATAAAGACCCATTGGATGGCAGATGATGCAGAAAAGGATTCTGCGAAGTATCTTTCGGCACATCTTTCAAATCTTTTTGTGCGTCAACTCGATAAATTCAATCGGGAGAGATTAATGACGACAGCGAAAAATATGCGCATCTTCGTCGAAGGAGAATATAACAAGCGTCAATTACAACTTGATACTGCATACATGAATTTGCAGGCATTTCAAGAAAAGAACAAAGCGATCGCTTTGACAGAACAATTGACGGCAACAGTGACAAGTGCGGCGCTCATCGCTTCGCAAGTACAACAGCTTCAGATGCTGATCGGCGTGGAAGAACGCGAGTTGAATTCAAACTCGAATAGAATGATGATGCTTAAGGCGCAACTTGAAGAAGCGCAGAGCCAATTGAAAAGATACGATGATGGTAGTGTTGGCGAATACTCTCTTGCGTTGAATAATGTCCCAAATCTCATACGCCAACTTGCGAAGTTGACGCGAGAAGTCAAGATGCTCGAGACCGTCGGAGCATATCTCCGTCAGCAACTCGAACAAGAACGCATCAGCGAACAGCGCAACGTCCCAACATTCCAAATGCTTGACTCAGCAACCGTGCCTGAAAAACGCTCTTCCCCAAAGCGTGGAAGTATGTTGATCTTGGGTGTGATCGTCGGTTTGGTGGTTTCAGGTATCTATCTCGCATGGAAAAATTTTCGAGAGCATCTTCGTACAAATCCTGAAGATCACAAGCGCTACCTCGCATTTACCGGTGCACTCCGCGGCAAACGTTCATAACCGTCCATCACGCAGTGTTCTCTCGGATATACAGAACAAGCATCGCGGGATACCCCTTCACTGAGCAAGAGACTCAGGTGTTTGCGATACGTATCATAAAATACTTCGTTATTTGGCTTCTCATTTGGCAAGACAATAGTGTTTTAGGTTCGCCTTTGCAGTATTACGAGTATGTAGGAAATCTAAATCCTTTCCATCCGTTTGAAGTCATTGTTGGATTTGCGCTTGTTGTTCTGTGTATTGAAAGAATTGTGATCGGTGATTATACAGTAAAACGATCCTATTTTTACGGACCGCTGATTCTCATTGGTCTTGCGTTATTTCTTTCATGGGCACGAGGGTGCTGGATTCGGCAGGACGTTTCCATCGTATTTGAAGTCCATGAGGCGATCCTTACTCCGTTTGAATTTTTTATTATCCTCAATCTTTTTCGTGAGCCACATGAATGGCGAGCAATTATTTTACTCCTTATTGTTGGGAGTATTGCAAAGTCGTTCGATGGCGTTGCTATCTATGTTTTTGCACCACAAGAAAATAAAGCGTGGGGTACGTTATTGCTCTGGCGTGATGGCTTCCTCTTGGCACTTGGCATAAGTTCGATGGTGTTGCTCCTCTATTACAAAGGGACAATATTAAAATGGTTGAAGTGGACAATGATCATTTCCACCCCTATCATTATGATCGCCCTGATCACAAGCTATCGCAGAACTTTTTTTGTTGCGATCTTGGTAAATGTTGTGCTAATGTTTATTACTGTCGGTAAGGGTAAAAGGCTTAAACATCTTGGTATTTTTTTATTACTCTTGTTTGGTTTGTTTATTGCAATACTTGCTACAGACCCCGTGGGATTTCTCACACGTATTTTTTCGGGAGTGCTAAATCCGAAAGAAGAAGGCTCTGCCTATATACGTCTGATGGAATTACCCAACGTTCTATTAAATATATACCACAACCCCATCTTTGAGACGGCTGTTGGTACTCAATGGCATCAATATATTAGAATGCCGCTTT
>JBKJHR010000220.1:0-10975 GCA_046598695.1 Kapaibacterium sp. (SeqCode) | reverse complement strand
TCTGGGAAGACGGAGGTCTATATAGCCCTTGCAAGGCGAGTCTTAGAGGGGGGAGGGGGGGTCCTTATCCTTGTACCGGAAATATCGCTTACTCCTCAACTCATCGAACGCTTTGAGCGCCGATTAAGCACCGGTCGTAACCTCCCCATCGCCGTACAGCATTCGAAGATGTCCATCGCCGAACGATACCGCTCATGGAAGATGCTGGCATCAGGCGAAGCGAAGATCTGCATCGGAGCACGTAGCGCCGTCTTCGCCCCGATCCAAAATCTCAAGCTCATCGTCGTCGATGAAGAGCATGAGATGACCTTCAAGCAATACGATTCAACACCGCGATACCATGCCCGCGATGCGGCAGTAATGCGAGCACATCTCGGCAACGCCGTGACGGTTCTTGGCACTGCAACGCCATCGATCGAGAGTTACTACAATGCAACAAGCGGAAAGTATCAACTTCTTTCCCTTACCAAGAGAGCACAAGATGCCGTCCTGCCAAAAGTAGAGATCGTTGATATGCGAACCAAGCCAATGCGCAAGGAGCAAATGGCAAAGCAAGCATCACTCTCCCCGCAATTATTAGAGAAGATGAAAATTCGTCTCGCCAAAAAGGAGGGTATCGTTCTCTTACAGAATCGGCGTGGCTTCTCGACCTATCTTGGTTGCTCGAATTGCGGCGATAATGTCATGTGCCCGAATTGTGCCGTTACGCTCACCTATCACACCGTTGGCAATAGGATGCACTGCCACTATTGCGGCTATATGCAACAAAGAGCGCAAGTATGTCCGACATGCGGAAGCGAAAGGTTGTATCAAGGTGGCGTAGGGACGCAACGAGTTGAAGAGGAGATAGCCGAAGTTTTGCCAGATGCGAAAGTGGCGCGAATGGATCTTGATACGACGGCAAAAAAAGGAGCATACGAAAAGATACTTCGTTCATTCGCAAATGGTGAAGCAGATATTTTGCTTGGTACGCAAATGGTGGCGAAGGGTCTTGACTTTCCGCGGGTTACGCTCGTCGGCGTGATCAATGCCGATACAAGTTTATCGCTTCCTGATTTCCGCTCCGGTGAACGGACGTTCCAACTTCTGACGCAAGTATCAGGCAGAGCAGGACGCAAAGAGCTTCCCGGTGAAGTAATGATACAGACCATGCAGCCGGAACATCCAAGCATTCAGCTTGTCTTGAAGCATGATTACGTCGGGTACTTTAACTACGAACTTCCGCTGCGCAAACAGCTTGATTATCCTCCCTATTCTCGGTTAGTGCTTATCGAATTCAAAGGCAAGACGGAAGAAACGGTCAGAGATAGAGCATTTCAATTCGCAAATCTCTTCCCAGTGAAAGGCTCCTTTTATGAACGGCTTGGACCTTCTGAGCCGACGATCAAAAAAATTCGGAATGAATATCGTTGGCATCTGCTCATCAAAAATATTCGCGAACATGACGGAAGCGGCGAGAAACTTCGGAGATTGGTATCGGGTGCGCTCGAGCTATATCAACAGCGATTTGCAACGACGGCAGTTCGCGTCACGGTTGACGTGGACGTGCAAGGGGTTTTGTAAAAAACTTAAAGCCCGCGACCGAGCTTTTATCACTCTGTTGCGGGCATTAAGGAGGCTTCGGTATGTTAGAACTAAAAACGTCGTTCTATATTAAACTACGTTTTCCTGTATCAAATAGTTTCAAAACGGATGAAAATTCCTCCCGTTTTTTTCTCTTCAACTCAAAAATGCTCTTACGACATCATTATATTTCTCCGGTTGATCGGCATGAGCGATGTGCCCCGCCCCGTCAATAAGCACGTACTTCGAACCTGCAATTTCACGATGCAATTCTTCCGATAACGATGGAGGGGTGATCTTATCAAGCGACCCTGCAATGATAAGTGTTGGCTGGGTGATAGTCGGCAATACTTCACGAAGATCAGGGCTCCACGTTGCTTGCCATGAAGCAAGATATGCTTCCGTATCTTTCCGCGCCATCGCATGGATACCCTCTTCGAGAGTTATCGAATCGATCGTAGGCTTGTAAACAAGAGGGATACGTTCTTTGGCAAATTCGGGTAATGATCTTATTTCTAACGCGGCGGCGGCTCTTGGCAAAATAGCTGCACTATCAGGATGTTTCGCAAATGTATTCCCAAGGACTATCTTATCAAGTGAAGCAAGTTTCAGACGTAGTGCTTCGAGAATGACAACACCACCCATCGAATTACCAACCCAATGCGCCTTTGTAAACCCTAATTCTTTGATGAGAGCATCAACATCTTTTGCATATTCTGTGAGTGAGATCGGAAGGACATTCCCATTCGTATCTCGTGCATCCGAATCCCCTGAGCCGCGCATATCAATTGCGGCAACATTGTATCCAAGCGAATTGAAATACTCACACTGGAATTTCCATGATGTCCGATCCGCCCCGACACCATGAATAAAAACGATAAGTTCTTTTTCTCCGGGAAGAAGATCAAGAGCAATTCGTATTCCTCTTACCGAGATCTTTTTCGTCATATCACTGCGAATAACTTGTCACGACCATCTCCACGCGACGGTTCTTTGCACGGGAAGCATCGTCTGTGCCTTTGGCAAGTGGTTTCGTTTTACCGAATCCCTTCGATTCCAATCTGCGCGCAGGTATCCCTTTGGATACGATATAATTCATTACTGTCGTGGCGCGTTCGAGGCTCAGTTTCGTATTATAGTCATCATTACCGACATCATCGGTATGTCCTTGAATCTCAATAGAAGCATTCTTACTTTGCACTAAGAACTTCGCTATGCGATCAAGCTCTAATTTACTTTCGCGAAGCAATTCACTTTTTCCTGACTCGAAATATACATTCTTGAACTCTGCCACTGCGCCAACCTCAATAGGCTGTAATTGAAAGTCAAGCTTTGTCCTATCAAAACTTCCTTTTGCCGGAAGAGAAAATCTTTCCGATTGTGGAAGATACCCTTTCGCAAGTACCTGCAAACCAAGTCTGTGCCCACGCTGCATAGCAAGAATATATGTTCCCGTTACACTATCACTAAAGACACTAAATGAATTCTTGTTGTCGGTCAATTCATCAATGAAAATTTGTGCCTTCACCGGTTTTCCTGTGATTTTATCTGTCACTTTCCCGCTCATAATAACGATCGGCTTCGGAGCGATCGTCGAATCTTGGGGACGTAAACTTACTTGATAAAATTTTGACTTCCCTGTTCGGTTACTCACAAAGTATGCCGTTTCACCATCAGGTGAGATGCTGAATCCATAATCACCGTAGGATGAATTAAACGGTGGTGGGAGTATTTGTGGTTTGCTAAATCCCGTATCGGTTAACCGTGACATATAGATATCATCACCCCCAGATGCACCAGGTGGACAGTCGCGACATGGACGGTCTGAGGAGAAATACAGAGTCGCATTGTCAGCTGCAATGAACGGATACGTCTCAGCATAGGGTGAATTAACCTTGCCATTTGGGGATTGCACCGTATCCCAATTCCCATTCTCGCTAATATTCACGATCCAAAGATCATCATCACCTTCACCGAGCAATCCGTATTCTCCGGTCTTACCAAAATTTTCACTGAAGATCGCAAACCGACCATCAGGGGTAACTGTATTCTCGCAACGGCTGATACCAGCATAGAATTTTGCGGCTCCATTGTTATTCACTAAACGAATCAACTGTTCCTTGCGATGGACTTCTAACGCATCTGGTGCTCGTCTGAATAGATCGGAGTCAGCAACAAGAGCCTGTTCGACTCGTTGATTGATAATGAGTGCATACTCATACATTTTATTTGCCTTATTGATATAGGCATTATTGATCAATCCATAAACCGGGGTTGGCGTACCAATATGTTTTGTGAGAGTATTCTTTTGGTTTACTTTCTTCACTTTTCCCTTCGCATCTTTCACCGTATCAAAAGTAACAACATTATCTTCCGTAATAAGCGATTGAGCGATCTGAGGACCTTGTCCTACATAATACAAGATATCACCTCGCGGATGGATCGTTGGGTTTATTTGCGAGCCACTATTATTGATCGGGGGACCGGGATTGATCGGCACGGTCCAACCTGTATCCGTAAGCAATCGGTAGTAAATATCGCAATCCCAATTTCCAAGAAAACCTCCAATTTGCGGCACTCTCCACGTCTCCCCTTTTATTGGCGGACGACGTGAGCCAAATACCATCATCTTCCCATCAAGAGAGAACGTTGGGCGATCATCGGCAGAATCAATAAGAGGCAACTTGCATTCGACAGCAATGAGCGAGTCGTTGCGGAGGATCGCATTGTTCATCTGCTTTGCGGTGTCTAAAGCAGGCTTCAATGGCTTACGCTTCTGCCCTGATGCACTCATAGCAACGATGGCAAATAAGGCAATAAATACGATGTGAATGCTTCGTTTTGTCACGTGGTTAGAATATGGAAATTGTAATAACGCGAAAACAGCCTGCAATGTCCCATGACATACGAAGAATATCATAGTACCCCACACATCATCGAGACCGACCGATTGACCCTTCGTCGACTGAGCATGGCTGATGATGTGGCAATGTTCGACTACGCATCCAACCCCGAAGTGACACGGCATGTCTCTTTCCCGACACACAGATCTATAGAAGATAGTCGTGCTTTCCTCAAAATTGTCATGGCACAATATGAGCAAAATGAGCCTTCGGTATATGGCATTATCCTAAGAGAAACAGGCAACCTCATCGGGACGATCGGTCTACTAAATTGGAGTCGTGTTCATTTCAGAACAGAAATAGGGTATGCCCTTGGGCAGCCATATTGGAATCAGGGGATCGTCTCCGAGGCGACCCGTGCTCTCATAGACCATCTCTTTACCCACATTGATCTTGTTCGCATCGAAGCTCAATGCAAACTTGAAAATATTGGAAGTGCTAAGGTAATGGAAAAAGTAGGTATGACTTTTGAGGGCGTCTTACGTAAGCACATCTGTATGAAAGGTGTGCATGAAGATGTAAAAATATATTCAATTGTGCGCAATGAATGGAATAATAAAAATCGTTGATTACGACCCAAAATGGGCAAATATATACAAGTTCGAATGCGAGAGTATTATGAACACAATTGGCGATTTTGTAAAAGCGATCGAACATATCGGCAGCACAGCTGTCCCGAGCTTAGCGGCAAAGCCGATCATTGACATTATGATCGGATTACATGATCTTCTCGATGCCGGAGAATGTATCGAGCCTGTCATAGAGCTTGGTTATGAATATGTACCGGAGTATGAAAATGAAATGCCCGAACGGCGTTTCTTTCGCAAGGATACCGACGAAATCAGGTCACATCATATCCACATGGTAGAATATGGTTCTGCGTTTTGGCACCGTCATCTTGCATTCCGAGATATCCTTCGATCAAGACCAAGCGTAGCAAAAGAATATGAGCTTCTCAAACGAAGACTTGCTGAAGAATTCGGTGATGATAGAAAAGCCTATACGGATGCGAAAACAGGGTTCATTCAGAATGCACTGAAACAGTAATTAAACGAGGCTACGATTCCCTTTTGCCAAATGTTGTTTACCCTTTCCGTATTTTTGTATTTCCTGATACATCAATATCTACCTAATTTTATATTTGAATGCGCATATTAGTCCTTGGCTCCGGAGCAAGAGAGCATGTTATTTGCTGGAAATTGAAGCAATCGCCTATCGTGACGCAGATCTACTGCGCACCTGGTAATGCAGGCATTGCCTCTGTTGCCGAATGCGTCGGGCTTGTGCCGACTGACGTGAAAGCCGTTGTAGGGTTCTGCTTACGCGAACGGATCGATCTTGTCGTTATAGGACCTGAAACGCCTCTTGCTGCGGGCGTTGCTGACGCATTGGAGGAAGAACGCATCCCTGCATTTGGTCCACATAAAGCGGCAGCGATGCTTGAAGCATCGAAGGCTTTTGCTAAAGATTTTATGCACCGTCACGGAATCCCAACGGCTCGCTATGCTGTCTTTACTCCAGGTGAACAGCTCGAAGCACGTGCCTTCCTACGTCACCTGAACTACCCTGCCGTTATCAAAGCTGATGGACTTGCCGCAGGCAAAGGCGTGGTTATCGTCGAGACAGAAGCAGAAGCACTCGATACGATGGATGAGATATTCAGCCGTCGTATATTTGGTGAAGCAGGATCACGCATTGTTATTGAAGAATTTATGGAGGGTGAAGAGGCAAGCGTTTTTGCTATGACCGATGGAATTGACTACGATGTTCTCGCACCTGCCCAAGATCATAAACGTATCTTAGATGGTGATAGAGGAAAAAATACTGGGGGTATGGGAGCCTATGCACCAGCGCCTGTTGTCACCGACGAAGTGATGGCACAAGTACGTAAGGAGATCATTGAACCTGTACTCAAAGGTCTGCGAGATGAGAGCCGCACGTATCGCGGTGTACTCTACGTCGGCTTGATGATAAAGAACGGTAGGGCGAGAGTTGTAGAGTTTAACGTTCGTTTTGGAGACCCTGAGGCGCAAGTGGTCATACCACTCATCGAAGGAGATTTCGCAGAACTCTTACTTGCCTGTGCTACGGGCAAATTGAAAGATCGCTTACCGATCAAAAACTTTGATGCATGTGCTGTTACGATCGTCATGTCCTCGCAAGGCTATCCCGAAAGTTTTGATACCGGAAAAGCGATATCCGGCCTTGATCATTTTACATTCAAGAAAGAAGTTGATGAAGGCGTGGTTGTCTTTCATGCAGCGACGAAGACTGATGAACATGGCAACGTTGTTACCTCAGGCGGGAGAGTTCTTTCGGTGACTGCGGTCGGCTTCGGCAATGAAATTCATCAAACGATCATCAATGCCTATAATGCCGTTGCACTTATTGGGTTTGATGGGGCATATTATCGTCAGGATATTGGTAAGAAAGCTTTAAAATAATAATGGGGCAGTAAATGCCCCATTATGTTTCTTCCTCTTGAGGAGTATTAATATCCGAAGACTTCTTCCATCGAAAGTTCTTGGACTTTACCATATCCGCCAAGTTTCGTGAAATCGATCTTATCTTTCGCGCCTAAGATCAGAATCGTGTACTTCTGATTCTTCACGTACTTTTGTTGGAAGTTGTGAATGTTATCAAACGTCATTGCCGGTACTGCTTTGTATATATCTTGACGCATATCATGGTCATCACCGCGCTTCTTCGCAGCTTCATAGCTCATCAAGATATCAGTACGGGTGATACGCTCCGTTTCAATATTTTTCAATAAAGCATCTTTCGCCTGACCAAACGTATTTTCTGATTTCGGAAGCTCGGTCATGATCTCGGACATTGCCTTCATCGCATCAGGAAGTTTATCAGCTTGTGTACCAACATACGCGACCATATAATTCGGGTCGCCTTTCTTCGATGCCTTTGAAAAATTTGACCAGCATGAATATGCTAATGCTTTTGATTCACGAATCTCCTGAAAGACGATCGAACTCATTCCGCCGCCGAAATACTCATTGAACAATGTTTGGATCGGGACTTTCGCAGGGTCGTACGTATATTCTTTCGAGAGCATCAATACCTCCGCCTGCGCCATATCGAAATTGACGAAGTAGATCTTGTTCTCATTCGTTGGCAGCGGTGTATAATCTGCAACGGTAGGGGTCGGAAGATAGGTCTTAGGCACCTTCATTTGTGCCTGAAGTACTTTCGTCACCGTTACCATTGCATCAGGTCCATAGTACAATACACGATGATTATGCTTCGTGAACGAATGAATTTCCTCAACAAGTTCAGAAGCCTTCAAAGCGTGAAGTTCCTGTTCACTGAGGTTGTTCGTGAACGGATTGTTCTTGCCATACTTGCCGTAATTCGACATAGCCTGACGAAGGATCGTCCCCTTATCCTTCTTGAGATCGTCACGTGATTTTAGTGTACGTTCGACCAAGCCTTTCAATGCCTCATTATCAGGTTTTGCAGTTGAGAGGAATTCCTCAAAAAATTTCACGCCGACATCGAAGCTTTTGTTCAAGCCTGAAAGATATACATACGACTCATCATCACTCGAACCAACACCGAATGACAATCCAAGTGAATAGAATTTTCTCTTTACATCAGCAGGTGAGAGTTTATCAGTGCCGAGCAGATCGAGATAACCGAGTGCGAACGCCAACTTCTTATCATGGCGTTTGCCCATATCGAGCTTGTAATACAGTGTGAAGAGTTTGTTCTCATCATTCTTCAGATAAAAGAATGGAACACCCTTGACCGTTGATTCTCTTATATCGGATTTATAATCAATAAAACGCGGTGCGATCTTATCTGCCGGAGTCGCAAGCACATTCTTCAAGAATGGCGACTCCGCATTGCGGTTCACGGCAACAGGCGTGATCCCAGGCTTATCAACCTTTGGCACATCACGCTTGCCTAAACGCTTATAGACAACGACGTAATTATTGTTGTAGTATTTATTTGCAAAATCAACAATATCTTTTTTCGTGATCTTCGAAAGACGGTCGATAAAACTGACCGATTGATCCCATGGTGTAAATGAGATGTACGAATCAGCCATACCATTTGCACGAGCATCATTTGATTCATACTCACGCATACGGCTAACGGTAAGATTATTTACGATAGCTGTCAGTAGGGTGTTGTCGAAATCACCTTTCTTAACTTTCTCGATTTCTCCGATGAGCAATTTCTCCACATCCTCAAGTTTCTGACCTTCGAGCGGTGAGCCGAAGAAATAGTGCATGGAATAATCAACTTGCGAGAATGCCCATGTGCCTGAGCTGAGTACTTTCTGCTGTTGATTCAGATCGAGATCCATCAAACCTGCTGTTGAATTCGAGAGGATCATATCCATAAAGCGCATAAGATCGCCCTCGCGGCTATTCATACCTGGCATACGGAAACCGAGTGCCACATTTTCCGCATCAGGTCCGAACACCTCGCGTCGTATTGGTGACGTGATCGCTTCTTCAGGTGGGAAGATCGGCTGAGGTGCTGGCTTCGGCTGCATGTAGCTGAATGCCGCATCTACCTGCTTGATCACTTCATCAGGATCAAAATCACCAGAGAGACAGACACACATATTATTCGGTACGTAGTTCTTATGGAAGTATTCCATAATGCGTGTGATCGAAGGGTTCTTCAAATGCTCCACTGTACCAATTGTGGTCTGTGTACCGTAGGTGTGATGCTTAAAAAGCTCAGCATTTAAGAGGTCGATCGTTGCGTCTTGGTCGTTATCAATCGAGCGGTTCTTCTCTTCATAGACGGCTTCAAGCTCCGTATGGAATAAGCGCATCTGAGGATTACGATAACGCTCGCCTTCGATCGCCAGCCAATTCTTGATCTGGTTCGCGGGGATGTCGCAAACATAACGAGTATAGTCATTCCATGTATTTGCATTGACTCCTCGTGCGCCAATTCCGCCTGTCATCTTGTCGAATTCATTCGCAATAGCGAACGTCGCGGCAACACCACTGACAGAATCGATCTCGTGATACTTTCTCTTGCGCTCTGAGGGGTCGGTCGTCTTGCGATAGTCCTCATAGCGTTGCTCGATCTCATTGAGAAGTGGCTTTTCTTTTGAGAAATCAAGTGAGCCATACTTATCCGTGCCCTTAAAGAGCATGTGCTCCAAATAATGCGCAAGACCTGTGGCATCCGATGGGTCGTGCTTGCTTCCGGCGCGAACGGCAACGACCGTCTGAATGCGCGGCTCGTTCTTCATTACGCTGAGATAGACCGTAAGTCCATTCTTCAAGGTATAGACACGCGCTCCGAGCAAGTCATTACTAACAGTGCTATACGTATAATTGCCATCCGGCGACGTATGCGTTTGGTAGGTAAACTGTGCGAACGACTGCGTTGCGATAAAAGCAAGCACAGCAACAATACGTAAACGTTTGAGCATAAGTTATGATAGAATACGAAAGGGTGTGTTAACACGATGGCTACGTGTTTAGGTCGCTAGGAGTTACAACGACATCTAATATTCGCAATTCGGGAGAAAACGGAGATATGCGCGCCCAAACTATCTCGCTATAACCACATTCTGTGTCGTGTGTTGTCCTCGTGCCGTTGCGGTAAGGATGTATGCTCCGCTTGGAATGAACGGCGGGATCGTGAAGACGGCACTTTGTGTAGGACCTGCATTCGCAAATACCGAGTCCGTCCATACTTCGTCGCCCAAGATACTGATCAACGTAAAGTCTATCCCCTCACCTTGACTAAGCTTGTGCTCTATCGTAACTTGCAATTGCTCCTTGATCGGATTTGGGATAACACTAATAATTTTGAGTGGTAAGAGTTTAAAAAGATCGCGGAAAGATTGATCTCCACACGAGTCTATTCCTTCAAAGACCCCTGATGTATCACGAGTAAAGACATCAACTGCACACGAGTCCGCATTTTGGAAAAAGCCGGAGAGCTTGATCTCTGTGCTATTGGTATCGGTAACGAAGGTCGCAAATCGCAATCGCGTCAACGAACCTTTGCCAATGATTGGGGATGGAATTCCGCCCTTCGGGCGGAATATAAATTCATCGGTAACAGCATCGATCTGTGTGCGCAATGTATCCCATCCAACAAGCAAGGTATTCTTATCAACGATGTTTACCAATTCCAAAAGGTCGTGGTTATATGTAACACGAAGACGTACTTCGTTATATGTGCCAGGAAGGGGTTGCTCAAGGAAGATAGTCGCTAGTGTTGTATCGCCAAGAGGGACACTTCTTGCGATCACCGAAAGTGGAGCAGTAGCCGTATCACGATGAGGAATAATATCGAAGGAATTTGTCGTCGTCAGCCTTTGAACCTGGAACAGTGCAAATTCAAGCTGACTGAGTTCAAGGCTACTCTGTAACTGAACATTTGGCTGTGGCTTATCAGAATGAAAAATGAGTTGCAGCAATTCACCAGAACCAATGATAGCAGATGCCGAAGAAACTGTAACAGTGATCGTGCCTGCAGTAAGTGTATTTATCACCGATCCTTGCGGTAGG
>JBKJHR010000083.1:0-3207 GCA_046598695.1 Kapaibacterium sp. (SeqCode) | reverse complement strand
CGATCCCGATCTAGACCCGCTGCGCGGAACACAGGAGTTTGAAGAGATGATGAAAGAATTGGAGGGATAAAGGATAAAATAGTCGCGAGAGACATCTTGCAAGATGGTCAAAAATTTCGTATCTTTGTTCGTTACAACATAGACAAATATATGAAAAAAGGTATCATCATTCTTTCGCTTCTATTCGCATCGTTTTCTCTGGCGCAGACACGTTTAGATACAAAGATCGTTGTTGACTCAGTCGAGCGTCAATTTATTCTTGTCAAACCTTCTGGTGCTCTACCTGCAGGAGGTTATCCACTAGTATTTATGCTCCATGGCTCAAATCAAACTGGGGCAGAATTCTACGCGGACTCTAAATGGAAGGAAAAGGCAGAGGCAGAGAAGTTTATCGCTGTGTTTCCTCAGGCTCAAACGTATTGCATGATTGTCGATGGGAAAGAAAAACAGGTTATAAAATGGAGTAATGCAGAGTTATTGGAAGATACTCTTTGCCCTGGCGTTATACCAAAGAATGACGTAACGTTCTTTCGTCGGATGCTCGATACGATTCGCTCAAGCGTCAGTATTGATCCCACACGCATATATGCCGCAGGCTTCTCAAGCGGTGGTACAATGGTATCAAAGCTCGCAATGGAAATGAGTGATGTGTTTTCTGCGATCGCTTATTCAGGTGCTATCCTCCTCCCTCTGGATTCTGCTAAGCCACTTCGTAAAATACCATTACTGAACACCGAAGGAAGTCGGGATTCGCGGTTGCTTGGAAAACTTGGTGTAGATTCTATACCTTTCAACGAAACCTGTTTGCAATACTTTGCGCAACCGATCAGCACAACAATCGGAGCACTACAGTTAGCAAGTACCTATACGAAGGATTCAAATCAGTATTCTCTTACTTTCAACTTCACAACACCCACAAAGGGAAGTGAAGCAGGTGAATACCATTTTTCGCTGATTCGAAATATGGGGCATCTCTATCCCAATGGATCAAATTATCCCATTGCAGCTACAGATCTCTATTGGGACTTCTTTAAGACACGAACTCTTCCTTTGAGTGTTCCTTTTGCAGATAACGATCTGCCCATCTCTACGATCTACCCAAACCCAGCAACAGACTTTATTACTATTAATGAGAATGCAACGCTTACACTGTATAGTTCAACGGGTAATGAGGTCTTCCGGGTAAAAGCCACTCAAGGTGAACGGGTTACGCTCCCAAAACTGTGCTTAGGCGTCTATGTTGCAAAGATCGAGGCAAAAGGTAGTGTGAAGTTGGCAAAGGTGATGGTGAAGTAATCCTTTTTTTTAGAAAAGATAGCCTCTTCTAAAATACTCAATTTTTGAGAAGCGACTTTTGGGCTTGGATAGTGTCTTGGTATATTCACATATACTACAACATTATGAAAAGACGCTTACTTCTTTTATTGGTTATTGCTGTTTCTTCTGTTTCTGCGCAAAATTACAAGGTGTCTCTGGTCGAACCTGTTGGAGGATACAAACCTCTTCCCGAGACAACGACTCAACTGATAATGCCGTGGGGTCATGCGGTCGATACAGCAAACCCATACACCTACATCAACGTACCAGGTTTTACCATAAAAATATTTGGTACAAAATATACATTTAGCGAGAAAGCGCAACTTGGCATTTCTATCTTAGGTAATCTCAAGATAGAAGATGATACATCTGTCATTATTATTGACGGATATTTTACGACAATAGATTCAACAGGTCCCTCTGCAAAAGTACTCTATCAAGTCAGTGGCGACTCAGGTAATCGTGTCATCTCAATTGAATGGAGGAAGATCGGATATTGGAGTTGCAATGATTCATCACACGTCACATTCAAGATGAATCTTGAAGAGAAAACAGGATATCTGGTTTTTGATTACGGCGAGAATGTTATCGTTTGTGATTCTGTGTTTGGGGATGAGAAAGGACCCTACGTCGGGCTTTTCCGCTCAAACAAAACCTTTGATAAATTCTACAAGATATGTTGGCTTTCAGGAAATCCCTTGTCTCCTAAAATAACAGCATCCTCGCTTCCGGCTCTAGGGGGAATTCCGCCTGTTGGTAAGAGCTATATCTTCACACCGCCACTAAGCGATGTGAGCGAGGATGTAGTACATTCTGTATTGCCACGTATTACCTATGGAGTTGATGGTATTACCTTGCATACACAACCTCTTGGAGAGCGTGAGGCAACGATCTATGATGTATTAGGGAGAGTGGTTGGAAGGTTTACTATCTCGAATGATGCGATACGAACGGTCATCCCGACACCGCAATTGTCTCAAGGAGCATATTTTATAAAAATTGATGGGGAGTTGCGACGAGTAATCCTCTAAAATATTTGATAATAAAACCTTGAAAACGGTAGGAAAATGCGTATCTTTGTAGTATGAGAATGCAAAAATTCGCCCATAAATTTACAAAGTCGGCTCCGAGCCGACTTTGTTGTTTTTAGGGAGAAAATAGGAGTATGTGTAAACTTAGTCCTTTGATTTATAGAGCACTTAACCTACCCTCATGGGCACCAATTTGGGGAGAAGGATGAAGGCGAAAGGATTAAAGGGGGAAAATGGGTATGTGTAAATTGTTGGCACCCACTTTTCAGCCGTACTGTTCGGGTTCTTTCATTACGTAGAATTTATAACTCAGAATAATACGAAGCATTGGCACAACAGGTAAATACCCTCGAAAAGATCGTTTCGCTGGCAAAGCGCCGCGGATTTGTATTTCAGTCCTCAGAGATCTATGGCGGACTCAATGGCTGTTGGGATTACGGTCCGCTCGGCGTAGAAATGCTCCGCAACGTGAAAGAAGCATGGTGGAAATCCATGACCTACCGCAATGAGATCGAAGGCTTAGATGCCTCTATCCTCATGGCACCAAAAGTCTGGGAAGCCTCAGGCCACGTCCAGCATTTCTCCGATCCAATGGTAGATTGCAAATCCTGTAAGGCGAGATTCAGAGTAGATCATCTATTTTCAGAGATGAGCGAGAAGAAGCTTCAAGCCATTGCTAAACATCTTACCGTTGACCATCGTCAGCATACCAAAGATGAACTTGGGGAGTATGTACTCGCCATGTTCGATCAGAATGAATTGCTCTTTGGTCAGCTGGTTGAAGTTGAACTTATCATCTGCCCCAATTGTGGTACGAAGCAATCACTTACTGCACCACGAAATTTTAATCTCATGTTCC
>JBKJHR010000153.1:0-9588 GCA_046598695.1 Kapaibacterium sp. (SeqCode) | reverse complement strand
CAGAACTAAATGTTCTATCTTCTCATCCACTGAGTGCGATTCGCATTGTTGATATGCTTGGGCGAGACGTTCAGCTTGGTAAGACGAATGAAGCAGGTGTGTTGCAGCTTGATGTTTCCATACTTTCTGGAGGAGTTTACACTGTTCTTATAGAAAACAATGGCGTATTTCTGCCTGCGGGAAAAGCAGTAATTACTCGATAAAACTGAGATTTAGTGGCACGTAGTAAAGCCCGTGCCACTTATGGTAACAAGGAAGTCACGTAGAGCAGATAAATTAGTATTATTACGCTGCCCCTAAGTAAGCTTTTTTCACATCTTCATTTTGGGCAAGTTCTTTTGCTGTACCTTCCAAAACGATCTTGCCATTTTCGAGAACATACGCATGATTGGCAACGGCAAGTGCGAGGTTTGCATTTTGCTCAACGAGGAGGATCGTCACTTTCAGATTTTTATTGATCTCGACGATCTTCTCAAAGATCGTTCGTACGAGAATCGGTGCAATGCCGAGTGATGGTTCATCGAGTAGCAGAACTTTGGGTTTGCTCATGAGTGCTCTACCGATCGCAAGCATCTGCTGTTCGCCACCTGAGAGTGTACCGCCTGCTTGCCAGATACGCTCTTTCAAACGAGGAAAAATATTGAACACATAGTCCATATCTTCTTCGATGCCTTTCGCATCGTTGCGGAGATATGCGCCCATCTTCAAGTTCTCGTTCACCGTAAGGTTCGAGAAGATCATTCTGCCTTCTGGCGATTGTGCAATACCGCACTTCACAATGTCATGTGGTGCGCAGGAAGTTAGCTCCTTGTCATTTAATTTGATCGAACCAGACTTTGCCTTTATTAGACCGGATATCGTCCGAAGCAATGTCGTCTTCCCTGCCCCATTTCCACCAATAAGCGTAACGATAGAGCCTTCTTCGACCAAAAGAGAAACTCCCTTGATCGCTTTGATCTGACCGTAGCAGACATGAAGATCATGTACGAATAGCATCTTATACTACCTCTCCCAAATATGCTTCAATGACTTTCGGATTTGCACGAATCTCAGACGGCGTACCTTCGGCGATCTTCACACCATAATCAAGCACCATAATGCGTTCGCATACGCCCATCACAAGTCCCATATCATGTTCGATAAGAAGAATCGCAATTTTGAATTCATCTCGCAATTGCTTGATAAGCCGCATCAGGTCATGCTTTTCTGTTGGGTTCATTCCTGCGGCAGGCTCATCGAGAAGTAATAACTTCGGCTCAGTTGCAAGGGCGCGAACGATCTCTAATTTCCGTTGATCGCCATAAGGCAGACTTGTCGCAAGTTCATCCTGCATTTCACTGAGACGGAAAAACTCAAGCAATTTTTCGATACGATTCGCTACTTCTTTCTCTTCTTTGTAGAAACCGCTCATTCGCATCAGCGAGCCAATCGTCCGATATGCTGCACGGGGCGCGAATGATACTCTGATATTATCAAAAACAGAAAGTCCTTTGAAAAGGCGAATGTTCTGGAAGGTACGGGCAATACCCGAACGCGAGATCTCATTCGGCTTCCGCCCTTTGATGCTCGAACCCTGGAACATCACGTCTCCTTCGGTCGGCGAATACACACCAGTGATGACATTGAAGACCGTCGTCTTTCCTGCCCCATTCGGACCGATCAATCCGACAAGATCATCGGGTGCTATCTCACAGCCGAGATCGCCTACGGCAGTAAGTCCACCGAAGCGCATTGTGACATTCTTGAGTTCAAGTCCCATGCTCACTTGACTTGTGGTGTGACAAAAGGAATTTTTGAGACAACAGCTTTCGCTAATTTCCCCGGGCGTGTTTCGATGATAATTTCTGTGCCTTCTTTCGCAAGAGCGGTTGGTACATAACCAAGTGCTATCGCTTTACCTGTCATCGGCGAGATATTACCGCTTGTTACATCACCGATCTTCTCACCGTATTCACTCACGATCTTATGTCCGTGACGAGCGATCGCGCCTTTCTCATTCATTACGAAGCCGACGAGTTTACGAGTAAGCCCCGCTTCTTTTTGAGCAGTAAGTGCATCATAGGCGATACAATGTGGCTCTTTCTTAAGCTTCGTGATCCACCCAAGCCCTGCTTCGAGCGGTGTTGTCGTCTCATCAATATCATTTCCGTAGAGGCAATAGCCCATCTCCAAACGAAGCGTATCACGCGCTCCAAGTCCGATAGCATGAATGCCAAATTCTTCACCTGCCTCGAAGATCGTATCCCACACAACAGACGGTGTCGGTTGTTCGCTCTTAAAATATATTTCGATCCCTGTCTCGCCCGTATATCCCGTGCGAGAGATGACCATATCCACTCCGGCAAGTTTGCCATGCACAAAGTGATAATACGGGATTGCGGAAAGATCAACATCTGTCAGCTTCTGCAATGTGGCGATGGACTTCGCTCCTTGTATAGCGAGAAGTGCCGTTGCATCGGAATCGTTACGAAGTTCAACCGTGAAATTCTTTGCTTGCTCTTGGAAATGCGCCCAATCTTTTTCCATCGTACCAGCATTGACGACGATCATATAATGATTATTGTCGATCATATAGACAAGCAGATCATCTAAGAGCACACCTGAGGGAAGCGGGAGTGCGCTATATTGTGCCTTACCAGGAGTAAGTGTGGAGACATCATTGACCGTGATATATTGAAGGAATTGTAATGCACCAACGCCCTTCACGTCGAACTCGCCCATGTGCGAGACATCAAATACCCCTACACCATCCTCACGGACGATCTTGTGTTCGGCAATGATGCCGTCGGGATATTGCACAGGCATCTCATATCCTGCAAATTCAACCATCTTCGCACCAAGCGCGATATGTTTATCGTAAAACGGTGTTTTTTTCACGTCGTTATGTTGTGTATGTAATGCAGCAGTACCAGGCTTTAGTATGTTCACTATTTCGAAATAGACACCACGGACTAAATCTCACTGCTACGTTTGTCGTAAAATATCTCTATATTAAAGCAAAAATACGGCATTGGAGTGCCCCACCACTGTTTTTCTCCTTAAAAATAATATTTTTTTACCCCTCTTTGTAACTTTGCACCCTTCCACCGTGTCTATAGAAATATAGCATTTTCTTTCATAGTAATATAGAACATGAGAAAACTAACGTTGTTTTGTGCATTTATAATAGCTGGTATTTTTGGAGGGTGTAGTACTACCGAAAATGGCACTACAGAGAACTTCTCATTCGATGCTGACGGAAACACTGTCTTGACACCACCACCTCCTGGTGAAGGTTTTCAGGTACAGATCCCTGCATTTGAAGTACCACCAGGCAAAGAAATTCAACGCGATTACTATATCACTCTCCCAAACGACGAAGATTACGAAGTCGGTAAGATCGAGATCGCGATGAATGAAGGTACACACCACATGAACTTCTTCCGCACTGCTATCCCTGATTCAGTAATTAAACCTTCTAATAAGGTGGTTGGACAAATCCGATACACTAATAATGGAAAAGATACAACGCAAAGTTGCTTTTATTACGATTCCAGTTTTTATGCTTCAAGTATTTTCACCGAATCTGACATTTTGATTGAGGCACAACTTGCTGGTAAACTCTACTCATGGGATCTTCCAAAGTTGGCTGATGGGTCGCAGGCTACAATCCGATTGGTAAAGCACGAAAGAATGATATTGCAGTTTCATTACGTGAATGCTGTGACACAAACTACCAAAAATGGAAAAGGTAAAATTTCTGTAAATATTTGGAAGGCAAAAGGTTCTGCCCCTACGCAAAGCGCTTCCATGCTTTTTGCACGTAAGACAAAGATCGTTATCCCTCCTGCACCTGTTGGCGGCGATACGACAGTCACATTTTCCAAGAATTGCTTCTTTAAAGCTGGTACTTTGTCTAATGCACCGATCTATCTTCTCGGTATGACAGGTCACTTCCATAGCCGTGGCGTAACCTTTACCGTTGATAAAATGAAAGACAGTGCAGGACAATCCTTTGTTGTCCAGGAGAAGATCTACCAGAGTGCTAATTGGGGCGAGCCTCCGTTTACGCCATTCGCAACCCCGATCAAAATTGATCTTCCGAATGGTGAATACATACGCTATACATGCGTATACAAGAACAATACTCAGAAAGGCTTTACCTTTGGCCCCAACGTGGAAACGAACGAGCACATGAATCTTTTTGCATGGTTCGTCCCAAGTTATAATAATGGACATACCTTGTATGACGCAGATTGATCTATTTCTATGATACTGCTTTCGAGGTAACAGTGCTTCACCTACTTTGGGGACGAGGAACACTCTGTTGCCTTTTTGTTTTTATGAAGAACTGACTTACGAATGATTATGAAAAAGCTTCTATTGTTACTCCTTCTTTGTGCAATTCCTTTCGGTCTTCGCGCACAATACAAATTCGTTGACGTTACAAACCTTGCAGGAATTGACGCGCAATCCGTCGGCATTGGTGATATCGGTGGCGGTGTCGTCATCTTTGATTATGACAACGATGGTTGGGAAGATTTCTATTGCGCAGGTGGACTCTTCTCTGACTACCTTTTCCGCAACAACCATGACGGCACATTTTCTGATGTCGCCCCTTTTCAGTTAGCAACCCATAGCGGATTTCGCACGTACTCACACGGAGGCACAGCCTTTGACTATGATAATGATGGCTTCAATGATCTTTTTATCTGCTCTGAAGGTAGAGATCTCATGTGGAAAGGACATGGGGATACAAATTGGGTAGATGTGAGCCAGAAAGTAGGCATTCATGTCGAGAATGAATTGAATGAAAGCAACTGTGCAAGTTTTGGTGATTATAATGGCGATGGATTCAATGATCTCTACGTCGCCCGTTGGGTTCGTGAGCAAGAATTCACTTTTGATACGCTTCATAATCGAGCACACTATAATCATACCGGCTGGCCTAATTACCTTTACTACAACAATGGTGATGGGACTTTTACAGAGCGGGGGCAAGAACTTGGTGTTGATGACCAGGGGACATCAAACATTGCGCTCTTTTGTGATTATGACCGTGATGGTGATCTTGATGTTTTCAGCGGTAATGACTTCGGATTTGATATTATCCCCAATCAAGTCTATAAGAATATGCTGATGGAAACCGGAAAACCGACTTTTGAAAACGTCACAAAAGCCACCGGACTTGGCGAAGGTCTCTTTTGTATGGGTATTACCCCGAATGATTATGACCGCGACGGTAATCTTGATTTCTACGAAACAAGCATCGGACCTATGGCGATGATGCATAACGACGGCACAAACCACTTTACTAATGTCATCAAAGAAGTTGGTTTGCCAGATGGATTTATGCGTTTCAATAAGGCGTATATGACCGTTACATGGTCAACACTCCATGATGACTGGGATAATGACGGATGGGATGACGCATTTATTGTTCACGGCTATCTTGATGCTATTCCACCTTTTGATACGTATGAGCAAGATACCTCCATCTTCATGCGTAATGTTGACGCACATTTCCATGACGTGACCGATTCAATGGATTTTTACATGGATCAAAGTGGCAGAGGTGCTGGAAACATTGACTTTGACCAAGACGGACGCAATGATATCCTCTTCGGGTCAGTAGCAAAAGCTGCAGGGATCAAGACTCAAGATTTTCGTTTGTGGCATAATGAGACACCACGTGGTGCTTCTGAAGGTCCAGGCCGTAAGGGATGGTTAGAGATCACATGCACCGCACGCCGCACAGCAAAAGAAGCAATTGGAACAACGATAGATGTTTGGACTGCTGGCATTCGCCATACACGCCAAGTTACGACCGGCGGCACATTCGGTTCACTCTCAAGCTTGACACAGCATTTCGGTTGTGCTGCATTTGATAAAGCTGATTCGATCGTCATCTATTGGCCTGCTGATAGATTACGTCACCGTCAAATTGATAGATACTTCAATGTTCCCCTTAATCAAAGAATTACCTACGCAGAAGACAGTGTAGGGATGTGGGCAGAACGTGCATTCGCAGGTACCCCGAAAGCCCTGGAAGCACGCCCATTGAAAATCTACCCTGTACCTGCCACAACCGATCTTACAATTGAACGTTCAACTGACGGCAAATGCCGCATCGAACTCTACGATATGCTCGGTATTCGCTTAAAAGATATGGAGACGAATAATCTCATCACGACGATACCAGTGGCAACACTTTCTCCCGGTGCCTATACGATTCGCATTACCAGCGGACGAGGGATAGAGACCAGACAGTTTATAAAGAAATAGAAGAGATCGAGCCGCGAAATAACTACACATGCGTAATCTCATCGTGTTCTCTCTTCTTTCTCTTGGACTGCTATCTTCCTGCGGCGATAAAGGGACTGTCACTCCTCCAACTCCGCTGAGTGATAAATTTTCAGCGATACAGACACAAACGCTCAACCGCACCTGCGCGATCAGCGGCTGTCATATTGGCACAAGTGCAAAGGCATTTCTCAACCTTGATGACTCCGTGGCGTATAAGCAGCTCACGAGCAGCAAAATTCAGAATGATGCTGGAGCAAAACGTTTCAAAGCATTGGTTGTCAGTGGCAAGCCTGATTCAAGTTTTCTCGTACACAAACTCCTCAACCCCATTACTGACGAAGGAAGTCGTATGCCTGAAAGGCTCCCCGCTCTGAGCAGTGAAGAGATCACTGCGATCAAAAGTTGGATCACCCGTGGTGCTCCCAATGATTAAGAGATTAATATACACCAAGTAAAACACATGACTATACGAAAAATGATAACTGCCGCGGCAGTTCTATTTGTGCTTGTCTCAACTCTCCGCGCTCAATCCACATCAACCGGGTTTGCTCTTGTAGAACTCTTCACTTCCGAAGGTTGCTCAAGTTGCCCGCCCGCTGATAGATTGCTTGAAGAGATCGGCGCCTCAGCGCAAGCGGGAAATACCCCTATCTATGTGCTCGCCTATCACGTTGACTACTGGGATTATATTGGCTGGAAAGACCCGTATGCCTCGCCAGAAGGCACTGCACGTCAACATTCCTATGGCGATCACTTTAAGCTTTCTTCGATCTATACACCGCAAATGGTCGTCAATGGCGAGCGGGAGTTTGTTGGCTCGAATAGGTCTGATGCTGAAGCTGCCGTCAAATATGCATTAGAAAAAAAAGGACGAGTGCGCTTTTCGTTATCACTCAGTTCAACAACAAATACAACCGCTGAAATACAATACGATGCATCGCAAGCAAAAGGAGATTGGCTGACGGTTGCTCTTGTCGAGAAGGGCTTACACTCGAAAGTACAACGTGGCGAAAATGGAGGGAAAATGTTGGGGCATTATAATGTCGTTCGTACACTTCAAACGATCAACCTCTCGCGCGCTCCATCAGGAAAAGTATCGCTTACGATTCCGACAAAAGCTGTGCGTGAGAATATGTCTGTGATCGCATTCATCCAAGATCCAATTACATTTCGCATACTCGGAGCGGAACAGGTTTCACTGAAGTAATGCTCACTACTTCTCTTCGAGCTTAAAATCTTTGCGAATCTTTTTCAGCAAGATAGTCACAGCAGCATTTACTCCAGTCCTTCCGTACTTCTCACTGAGCGCAATATATTTCTTGGCTATGGGGCGCCTTTCATGGTGTGCTTCGAGATATTCTTTGATAATGATGATCGCATTGAATGCCCACGAATCAGGAAGATCATTTCCCTCTTTGCGAAGCCATGCAATGTTACGTGAGATCGTCCGTTCGGCGTGTTCATAATCCTTAGCGAGTACATAATATCCCGTATCTCCAAGTCTTCGATACATCTCGTAAATCACGTGTCTATTTTTGCCTCTGTTAATATCACCTGTGAGATCCAGATACTTTTTTGCAAGATCATAGCGATCCGTCTGCAAATATAGCGTCAGATAAAGTAGTGACAAACCCGTAGAATCCACGCTGTAGGGCTTTGCAAACATCGTCTGCGACATCATATCACACAGTGTTTCTGCTTCCGTATAACGCCCTGTCAGGATGGCATAGTATGCGAATTGTATTTGCAAGTGCGCCGGAAGAAGAGCATTTGCCTTTTTTCCCCAGAACGTGTGCAGCATATTATACACTTTTTCTGGATCACCGTCACGTTCATGAAGTTGAATAAATCTATTCTCCATGATGGCTCGAGTTTCAGGAAAGAACTTATCTATCTCTGGCGGAAATTTCTCTATCAACTGACGAAGATGCTCTTCGACCTCAATACTTGTCGGGTCGGTATATGCTTTGTAATGTATCCATCCTTCATGGTAAGCATAGTGCGCATAGAAGTTGGCTGATGTCGTAATACCCTCCTCTGCAGAAAGGAGTATTTGTTGAAACGCTTCAATCGTTGATTTGCGCTGAAGCCCTTTACCAATCTGTTGTAAAAAATGAGCTTGCTTGATGCGAAGATCACAAGCAAGTTCTTCGTCAGGCTTGATCTTCTGACAAGCAGAAATATATTTCTTTGCCAACTCACGTGAGTATTTTGTATCGACATTCGAATAGATGATCCGAAGCGATAGCTCGAAGACGGTAAAATAAAAACAATTGAGTTCTTCGGGATCGCGGAGTTCGGCTTCTTGCTTTCGTACTTCATTCTTAAAATTCGTCAGAAGCCCGCGATGCGAAAGAAAACGAAGAAGCGCTACCCCTAACTCGGGCACAATACATGAATAGACTTTGGGGATAATAGATGAATTATAATATCGGAGATTCTCTTCCGACATTCCAAGTTCTTTCTGCAAAACTGACGTCGTAATATTCGTTTTACCGCGTTCTGCCACTACAGCTGACAAAAATTTGCGCTCCGTTCGGGACATCGGAATCTCCCACAATTGGGATATTTCCCCTTCCGTTAGAATAGATATAAAACGTTGTATCAGAAGCATTTGCGGCAGATACTATTAGCGGTTTAGGAGAACAGCTTCCTCACATGGGATGTGTTCAAAATTTTCCTGCTAAAGAAAGTATCGAAAAATACTACAAAAAACTCACGTTTTTACAAAAAACGATTTTTTTTCGGTATATGACTTTCGTATTTTTGTGGAATAAGGATTTAGCCCCGTGTCATGTTTGAAAAAGTATTCTTCTTCTTTGCCATAAAACAACGAACGTTTTCTACCAGCAAGGCCTGTACCTATAAGCTTTGCAGCACGTATTGATCTTTTACATAACATCACCATGTGGTCGTCATGGATGTGCATACATAGGTTGCGTTTTTAAGTAATTCTGTATGCGATCAATAGGTATAGCTTTGTTATAAAACTGCCAATTTTTTTTAGCAGTCGGCGCGGACACTTACCAGTCAGCACCGTTTGTATATAATACCCGTTGCACCTTCTCCTACCTTCTATGGTTAGATTACGTAGATAATTACGATCTCATATACAACACATGAAATTTCGTTTCGCACTGATAGCTTTTCTCATTACGATCTCCTCCATTGCTTCTGCCCAGACCTCAGATGATACAGCCGCACTTTCGGCAACCATCAAGCGTGAATCAGAAAAATTTGCAAACGCTGTCGTCCGAAGTGACTTCAAAGAAATCGTGAAATACACCTACCCCGACATTCTCG
>JBKJHR010000057.1:0-11025 GCA_046598695.1 Kapaibacterium sp. (SeqCode) | reverse complement strand
CTTCACCATCCGCAAAACATCCAATGGTGTTGGCGTAGAGCGTATCTTCCCCGTTAACTCACCCCGCATTGCGAAGATCGACTTCGTCAAAGCTGGTAAGGTGCGCCGCGCAAAGCTCGGCTACCTCAGAGCACTCGGTGCAAAGGAAGTTCGCCGCAAGACGACCTAACTCGCTTTCTGAGAAATTTTGGAAGACCCCGATACTGTATTGTATTGGGGTTTTTCTTTATCATCTGCTTTCCCTCGTATTTTTGCAAAGCAAATATGCTGCGCACACTTTACTTAAAGAATTATACGCTTGCTGATGAGCTCACGGTCACCTTTGATCGCGGGCTTTCTATCATTACCGGCGAAACCGGTGCGGGTAAATCCGTCATCATCGGTGCGCTCAGTTTGCTCGTTGGCGAACGGGCTTCGCCTGATCTCATTCGTACGGGAGAAGTAAAAGCGATCATCGAAGCTGAGTTTGATATTTCAAAGAATAAGGAGATCAGACGTTGGCTCAAATCGAATGACTTTGACGATCATGGTTCATCACTGATCATTCGCCGCGAGATCAGTTCGCAAGGGGCGGCTCGTGCATTCCTCAATGATTCACCGACAACGCTTTCGCTTTTGAAAGAACTTGGTTCGATGTTGATCGATCTGCACGGTCAGCATGAACATCAATCTCTGCTGCATCCCGAAAAACATCGCAGCTACCTTGATGGCTATTCGCGTATCGAAGCTGATGTCGATTCATGCGGAAAGCTCTATGATTCGTACCTCGTTATACAACGCGAAATAGAATCGCTCATCAAGAATAAAGATATTGCGGCGAAAGAACGAGATTTTCTTGAGTACCAGAGAAATGAGATCGCTGCGGTTGCTCCGTTGCGAGGTGAAGATGAAGAAATTGAACGAGAATTAAACGTCCTTGAAAATGCTGAGGAGCTTCTCGAGATCACTTCCGAACTCCATACTTCCTTTTACGAGGAGGAGGCATCTATCTACGCAAAACTCGCCGATGCGAAGATGAAGTTGGAGCATTTGGCGAAGATAGATACAACCTTTGCTGAATCTCTCAAAGAGCTATCGTCTGCCCTTTCGACGGTAAAAGAATTGTCAGCGACGTTCTCGCACTATAGCGAGAAGATGGAGTTCAATCCGGCACGTCTGAATGAACTTCGGACTCGGGGCTTGGCTTTGACCCGCCTCAAGAAGAAATACGGAGCAACGCTGAATGATGTGATCGCAAAGTTCGAGGAGATCGAAGCAAAGATCGGTCCCGAAGGAAACGTTGATGAACTCATCGCATCGAAGCAACAAGAATTATCTCTATTGCGGATAGAGCTTTCTTCTATCGCATCAAAAATGAGCGATGCCAGACAAAAGTCTGCAAAGAAATTTGAGAAGGAGATCGTTGCGATCTTGAAAGAGCTTGGCATGGGGGAAAGTAGATTTGAAGTTCACTTCTCATTCCAGAACGAACCGAATGAGAGTCTGCCATATATTGAGATCGATAAGAAAAAATATCAGATCTCCAGGCATGGCGTTGATAAGATCGAATTCTACATCTCTACCAATAAAGGTGAAGAACCGAAACCTCTCGTCCGCATTGCATCAGGTGGCGAAGTATCTCGCGTGATGCTTGCGCTGAAATCTGTCCTCTCGAAATCGGATAATATTCCGGTCCTTGTCTTCGATGAAATTGATACAGGTATTTCCGGTCGCATTGCTCAGAAGGTCGGTAAGGCAATGAAACAGCTCGGTGCCGAGCATCAGGTGATCTCTATTACCCATCTCGGGCAGATCGCCGCCTTCGCTGATGCACATTACCTTGTCGAAAAAAGGAGTACGAAGAATTCGACTTCCACATCTATCCATCGTCTTTCCGATGATGAGCATCATAATGAGATCGCTCGTATCATCTCCGGCGAGAACGTTACTCCGGAATCCTTGAACGCCGCGAAAGCATTAAAACAAGAAGCGCATGAACTTGTCAGCTGATACTAAGAGCTATCTCGTAGCGATCGACAAAATACTTGAGCGTGAATTTACTGGCATGAAGCTCGGGCTTGAGAATATCACAGCGTTACTCGGCGCATTCGGCAATCCTCATAAAGCATATCCTACGATACATATTGCAGGGACGAATGGTAAAGGAAGTACTTCCTCTATGATCGCGGCGGCATTGCAAGCCAACGGAATGAAGGTTGGTCTATATACATCCCCCCATCTTGTGGATTATACCGAGCGTATTCGTATCAATGGCATTAATATCCCGAAAGGAAAACTTGTCGAGTTGGCTGAAATGATCTGGAGCGAAGTTGAAAAAGGCAAGGCAACGTTCTTCGAGATCACCACTGCCATCATGTTCAAATACTTCGCTGATGAACATATTGATATTGCTGTTATCGAAACAGGGCTTGGTGGTAGGCTCGATTCGACCAACATCCTCGAATCTCCCCTTGCAACGGTTATCACATCCATCGGTTTCGATCACATGCAACATCTGGGCAGTACGCTTGAGCTGATCGCATCCGAGAAAGCGGGGATATTGAAGAACGGCTCGCCAGCCATCGTCAATGTAAAAGGTGATCTGAAAAATGTATTCAGGAAGAAAGCTGATGAAGTTGGTGCGCCGCTCATCTTCGTTGATGAAGTTGTTCTTCCGACCGAATATGCCGATCTTCGATCTCCCTTCCCTGGTGAACATCAGAAGCTGAATATGAAGACCGCTCTTCTCGCCCTTGAGCATAGTGGTCTTGCTCTTGACCGAATGAAAAGCATTGATAGAATAAACCGGACTGCAGAACTCACTGGGCTTCGGGCAAGGTTAGAGCAGTATTCCTATCCTCCTGCCGCTAAAAAACAGATCACTCTGATTCTTGACGTGGGGCATAATCCCCCAGCGTTTGAAAGTCTCCGAGACCATTTCCGTTCGATCGGCGTGAAGCCTATCGTTGTCGCAGGTTTTGCTAAAGATAAGGATATTTCCGGTATTCTTGAAATTATCAGAGAGTTTTCGTCGGGCTTCGTCGCTGTTGCCGCGAATAACCACCGAGCATTGGATGCGAAAGAACTCCAAGCGAAGGCAACACAAGCTGGCATGATCGCACGATCTGCCTCAAGCGTCACGAATGGCGTGAATGAGACAATTCATGTGGCGTTGGATGGCGAGACGATCTTGCTCACCGGTTCGCATTATGTGGTCGGCGAATTCCTTCAAGAAGAATTTAAAAATCCGTGACAATCCGTTTGATCCGCGCAATCCGTGGTTTGCATTTCAAGAAACCTACACCGATCACTTCACCACAAACCGCTCCGAGACTGCCCCATCTCCTGAAGCTATCCGAAGGATATAACTTCCGCTTTCTAAGTCTTTCGTATCTATATGGATCGGGGATGTACCCTTCTGGATATTAATGGCTTCCCTCTTTACTCGCTCTCCGAGGATGGAATATATTTCCATCTCTGCCGTCGTTTCTATCTGAGAGGTCACATCAACCGTAACCAATCCTGAGGTTGGGTTTGGGTGCGGTGAGGAGATCAGAAGTGACTTAGCTCCGTTGCGGAGGTATTTGACCAGCGTACTATCGCCGCAGAGGAATTGCAGGTTGAAATTCGATGTGTCGCTTGTGGCGGAAAGGGTGCATCGTTCATAATCGGGGTCGAATGTGTTGAGCTTGACATCAGAGATGCGGAGCGGTGAGCTTGTCGAATCGCTCAACATCACGCGAAACTTCAATCTAGCGGCGTCTATCGCCGGGGCGAGGCTCATGTTCGTGCCTGTGATGATGATGGGTTGGATGGTGTAGCGTCCTGAGCGTGAGGATGGGAGAAGAGCTACGGTTGCACCCGATATGTCTGTCTCTGCTGTTATCCCATCAAGCACATCGCCGTGATAGGTCAGCGTGAAAGCGATCTCCGAGAGATTCTTATTGCTTATTGGCTTATCAGGGGTAAGAAGCAACTCGACTGGCGAGTTTTCTACTGCCACAGCAGGAGAAAGCGATGAGCGAAATGTAATCTCTTCGCGCTTTCCGCCACCTGTGCCGATAACTGTCATCACCGTATCGAAGGTATTGCCTTTAAGGTAATACCGAAGATGGATGTATGCTGTATCGGGGGTTGCTGTTTGCGGTTGATAGTGGATGTGAAGCGTATCGGTAACGATCTCTTTCGCCGTTGTAAATGCTGGCAGAGTAAATACAGATGAGCCTGTCTGATACACCGTATCAAGCCGCACCTTCTCGCCGTCGCAATGATTCACTGCCGCTATCATCACCGAAGTATCCTTCGCTCCGCCGCACGGAACAGAAAGCGTAAAGTCATCCCCGACCATCGTCGGTTTGTTGGGAGGGAGTTCGTAACGCCAGAGGCTACTGGGCTGTGGAGGGTCGGAATCAAAACGAAAATCCCCGACAAATAAGACATTGTTATAAAAATAAAATCTGAATCTAAAATTTCCTATTAAATCGGCAACTTTATGCCAAGATTTTCCTTGATCGGTAGATTCAAATACTCCACGTATTGAATCATTTGTTGATGTTTCAGAGTAAACACTTTGAACATACAGATGACAAAGGTCACCAACAATTGTTCCTGAAGGTCGCATACCTTCGGAATGGTATAAAGTATCCCATGTTTCTCCTACATCCTTGCTACGGAGGATATTGCTTGAATAGAAGGAAGCAAGTAGGAATATTTTTGTATTCTTAATAGCTAATGGTTGCCAACTTGCCTCATATCCTTTTGCAGTTGGTATCCATATTCTACCGCCGTCACGGGTACGATATGTGAGTGGCGCATCTATTGGACCATAATATCCGACCTCTATCCCATTCATTGAGTCAGCAAAAGCATATCCGGCTACCCCCCAAGGATCAGGATGTCGTTCGTTGATACTCCATGAGGCACCCTCATCTTCTGAGATATAGCGCGTTCCTTTTGCACCTAAACCAGATGATCCCGCATTTGCAACAAGCAAATTTGTGGCGGAGATAAAATATGCTCCATTAAATGCGTCTGAAACAAGAAGTTCTGACCAATTCATACCTCCATCAACAGTCTTAATACCTGGTGCCCCCATAAGAACTGACCAACCGCCAAATGCCCAGGCAGTCTTCTGATCTTTTATACTTAGAGACAAAAAACTGGAAGATAACTTTGTAGGAGTCACATTGACCCAATTAAATCCTCCGTCTGTTGTACGATAAATAGTCGTATAGCCATTGAAGTCGGCAACACTAATATATCCAAATTGAGGCTTCGCGGAATGCTCATCAAACTTAATTTCCGCCACTCCTGCCGAATCCCATTCCATGATCTTCGTCCATTGCCCAAAACAAGTTTGGGCAATGGAGAGTAGAACAAAAGTATAGAAGAACATCCAAAATAATTTTCTCACTGCAATCTTCTCCCTACAACCTTAAACATAAAGGGTAGATTTGTTTTTACACAATTGTCCAATGTAAAAACATGAAAAACATTACTCTGTATTTGGCTTACCACGATGGTATTACAATGAACATTGGTAGCTTCAAATGATGTAGATATCGTTGCTGTAATGCTTGCCTGATCGATTCCGACATTTTGGTTTGGGTCTGAATCGCTATGCGTATTTTTGAGTGTGACAGTAAAAAAATTTGCTCCTGGAGTATAAACCACACTTTCAACCCCAAATGAGCTTCTAAGTACATTAGTACCTATAGCTCCGGGCACATCAGCCCAAGCTATTAGTACATTGTCTTGATAGGTAGTGCCATAGAATGGTTCGTCTACAGGGTTTGGCTGAATAGCAGAATGATGCTTAGCAAGATTATCATATACAGTTGAGTAACCAAAATCACTAACCTCAAAAGCATTAGTTTGGTTACCATTTCCTGTCTTCCCATTTCCAACAACAAAAATAGGATATTCTCTATTTGCAGGGTATGTAGGAGAACCAAGTGTTGGAGCCCCCCAATTTGAAATATTGTGACGTTCATTCGGAAATTTGGTGTCACTCGGCTGTCTATTAAATCTTCCAATAACAGTCTGATGGTCCCATGCAACTAAGTTGGATCCACCTGGAATTGTTGAATAGACACCAACAGCATGATTTAGAACACCTCCTCCTATAGAACTATAATGACCGTGGGCACAGTTTTGATATCCGCCAAGTATAGAACAATATTGGGGCATTATGGCGGTAGAAGGAATATCCTCAATAGTAGGAACTAAGAAATACCCTGGACTAAGAACAATCTTATTTTCAAATCCACCTCCGATAGTGCCGTAATCACTACCTCCACGCGAAATATTTCGCTTTATTTCATTGTAATTTCCACCGATAATACTTCCATAATCACCATCTATTACATTATTTTTTCCTCCTGCAATAATACTTTGCATATTGTTTGCATGATTTCCTTGCCCTCCTCCTATTGTTGAATATTCTCCCTTGGCATTGTTTCCACTACCACCTGCGATAGTTCCATACCCCCGGTCATCTGTTGTGCCATTATTATCCCCTACCTGATTAGAAAATCCTCCTGCTATTGTACCATAAATATCAGTTATATTATTGATTGATACTCCATCCCCCCCCCCCCCCAATAAAGGCTCCCACAACACCAGGAGTAACTGTATTACCAGAAGTACCACCAATAATGTTGGGGGAACCGCCAGTATATTCTGCTCTCCAAACTCGCTTCAAGGAAGCATTCTGGGAAAGGTAAAGATCATAACGAGAAGATTTGCTAACATCTGATGCGTCCGTCCAAAAAAATTGTATTTGCCCTGCATCTTGATTGGGGGTCGTTGAACTTTCTAATTGAAAACTAATAGCACCCCCAAAACCATTTGCGACTGTTCCAGAGCTATTACGTCCAATGGTCAAGATATTGTCAACAGTTGTTGTAGTTGAGTTCTCAAGCAAAAGATGTAACAGGGTTGAAGGTGTTGATGTACCTACTCCTATCTCTCCAGTTGCTAATACTCTTACTCTTTCCATGTTATTAGTTAAAATTCTAATTGGAACAGCTGTAAGTGTTCCGAAAAAATTATTAGTACCATCTGTGAGTCCACTATTTCCTATAAGTTTCCACGCATTCAACCCTGCCACAGGGTCATCCCAACTGAGTGTACCCGAACCATCGTTTTTGAGATAGGTATTCGCTGCTCCCTGCGCGTTCGGGAATAAATAATTAATGTCTGATGCTTGGGGTTGCGCTTTGAATGTGGAAATGTTAGTACCGCTTGCGTGCGGTTCGTAGAATATCAGCTTTCTCGCAGTACCATCTATATTATCGAGATGAACATCCACATCATTGAGATACATTGCTTTTGAACCCGAAAATGTAACCGCTGTTCCTGCATTAAAACCTACCGAATTATCACCTGTGAGTGTAAGGTCTTTTCCCCCAAGAATAGCACCATAGTCCCCTTTAAGAGTATTACCATATCCGCCTAAAATTGCAGAATAATATTTGCCCCCAAGCGATACATCTTGCCCAATAGTGTTGGATTTACCACCTCCAAGAAAGCAGTATTGACCAACGAGAAGATTTGCTTCTCCTCCGCCAAGAACAGATACAGCACCGCGAAGATGGCTCGAAAGACCCGCACCTAAGAATGAATAATCACCATCTATCCAATTTTCATCTCCACTCTTTCCTCCGCCTGCGAGATATTGACCGTATTTATTTGAAGAAAGACTATTCCCATGATACCCACCGACAATGTTCACGGAGGTTGAATTATAGTAATATCTCAGAACGCGATTGCCATAGACTTTCAGGATCAGATCGGAATAATCAGACGTACCGAGGAATTCACTACTATCAATGTTCAAACTATGATTACCATGTTCTCCCCAATAGTCAACACTATCGGTATGATATTGCGGGTCTTGTCTGCTGCCAAGATGCGCTACAGCTTGTTGTAATTCATCCGAGAGTTTTTCTTTCGTGATGGATTTGTCGGGGACGTTCAGGGCGTAGGGTGCGGATGCGAGTTGGGCGTAGGGTTTCATTTCAGGTTCTCCTGCTATTGCAACACCAACCCACAACGGGCGGTTCATAGCAGATGTAGACGGCAAAGGCTTCTCTCCGCCACCGAGCATAATGTTGAATATGCCATCAACAATATGCGCAGAATAGGATGCTTCCCAGACTTTCGTCTTTCCTTCAGGGTCACCATAAAAGCGAATTATTAAAGAGTAATCCCCCGTCGCAACAAGTCTGCCACTCTGCATAACTTGACCTTGATACGACATTATGCGAGGTATATCTTGTTGAGCTTGTGCTATAGTAAAAAGAAAGAATGAAACAGCAATAAGGAAGTGATGGGTATACTTCTCCCTTAAGTTTTTTATGAATGTTGTCATGACAATAGACTCCTGATATGAAAGTAATACGTGTACTGAACCAAAATGGAATAGCAATCTTGCCGCGAATACCGCAAAGCAATCGTATTCCGTTATACAAAGATACACATATTTAGGAGAGGCGGGTAAAATCTGTTCGGGTTAGAAACCCGAACTACTGTTTCAGCTTTACATAGACGGTTGTTGTGTCTTTTGCTGCGCTTGCCCATACGCCGATCCCGCCTTGGATGTGGTTGAGCGATGGTTGGTATGGCACGAAGGAGTTCTCACCATAGCCCACTGCGCGTTTATAATCCACCCAATTGCTATCAAGTGCGAGGAGCGTCAAACGGTTCGGACCAAACCATCCGAAAAGGCGCGAATACAAACGGAAGTTCGGTGCAGTTTGGATAAAGCTATAGCGAACATAGGCAGTCGTATCCACCGGAGGTCCCGCTGGGCTTGTATTGATCTTACCAACGGTGGTATCAAGTGCCGTTACTTGCAACATATACAATCTCCATTTTTGGTCAACGGGTGCGGCGGTGAGTCCGTATGCAAATGTCGTCGCATTGTTCGTATCAAGCGGCAATATCCGATCTTTCGGGAAGCTGTCATTGACGCCCGTATAAGCGATAGGCATTGGCACTCTCGTCCTTGCATAGATGCTATGCGCATCCTTCTTAACGATCAGCTCATACTCTTTGCCACCGACAACCTTGAGCGTTGCCGTATCAAGGAAGTATCTGCCAACGGGCGAGATCTCCACCAATGGATATTCTATACCATCAACGCGAACGCGGACATCGGCACCAGTCACTGCTGAGCCTGCATCGCTATAGGCTACGCCGAATGGCGTGGTGTAGTGCAATTGCAAGTTGATCGGTTCGCCGGGATAGATAAAACCCTGTACCACGACTTGCTCTTTGTACTCCGAATCAATTGCACCGTCACAGCCAATAAATGCAAAGCTTGCGACGACAAGAAGCGAAAATAGTTGGATGATCTTCTTCATAGTCACTTAAAATTTTACTTGAATACCAAACGTGGGGAGGATCGGAAGCAAGCGAACATCTTTTATCGTCGCAGGTTCTGTTTGCGTATCGATCTGCTTGAACCATACATTCCGATGATTATAGACATTGTAAATATCAATGTTGAATTCGGCATTGCGCTTTTCGCTAAACAAGCAGAATGAATACGTCGCCGATAGATCCATACGATGATACGGCTCTAAACGCAATCCATTCTTCGAGCCTTGTATCGGGATGAGTTTCCCACGATAATCAGGTTCAACAGAATTGTAGAGCGATGTCGTTTGCGAATACGATTGCCCTGTGGCATAGACAAACGTCCCGCCAACCGTCCAGCGGTCATTGATCTTATAGGTTGCAACAACGTTCAAGTCATTACGGCGGTCATAGATCGGCGGAAAGACATTACCATTATTGATGTCGGGAAATTTACGACGCGTATACGCAAGGGTATAGCCTACCCATCCCGTCAGATCACCGATCTGCTTTTGTAGAAAGAACTCAATGCCGTATGAATATCCATTCCCGAGAAAGAAGACATCCTTCAAAGTAAAACCCGTTACAATGTTCGGACGCGCCTCAACGAGGTTTGTCATGTTCTTATAATACGTTTCGACTTCAAAGGTGAACCCTTCAAATGGAACAGTCGAAACACCCAACACATATTGATCGGCGCGTGATGCTCCTTGCGTCGAATCAACAGGAAGCCAAAGATCAAATGCTGTGAAGAGTGGATTCGATGAGAGCTTCAGATACTGGTGATATATACCATAGCTTGCCTTCAACGTTATATCTTCATTCAATATATACCGAGCAGAAATACGCGGGTCAATACCGATATCACCATTTGATGTGATGCCATCAACGCGAAGACCTGTCGTCACTGCAAGTTGATCAGTAAGCTTCCATTCATCGGAGATGTACCCAGCCAGATAATACGGATCAACCTTGATACTCGCATTCGGTGGATTCGTACCTTGCTTGATGTTCAAACCAAAATCATATTTCGATACCTGAAAGCCTGTTTTGACAACATTGTTCTCCGCAGAGAAATACTCAATGTCCCCTTTGACACCGATATCGTATATCTGATTATCAAAGACAAAGCTGTTATCACCAAGACCGAACTTCAAGAGCGAGAAATAGTGACTGTAATTGAACGAGAACTTGCTGAAGAGATCACTGCTGAAGATATGCGTCCAATTAACCGTCCCTGCTTGATTGCCCCAATTAATATCAACGCTCGACGCCGCGCCGCCATTGCCATAGGCAAGGTTATCCGCGCCGCCATATCCTGAGATAGCAATTTTATCGTTTTCACCAAGATTTTGGGTAAACTTACCGTTGAGATCATAGAAGCGATAATCAGGAAGATCAAGCGATTCTTTCAATCCGCTTACGTTGAGGATATAGTCAATGTATGTTCGTCTTCCGGAAAACGTCACAGCACCATCACCAACAGGAATTTCGATCGTGCCTCTGCTAGAGATAAGCCCGAGGGAGATCTTACCGTTCATGTTATTCAAGTCGCCGTCTTTGTTAGTCACGCTCAGAACTGAGGAGAGTCTTCCACCATATTGTGCCGGAAATCCGCCTTTGATGAGGTCAACATCTTTGATTGCATCCGAATTAAACGTCGAGAAGAATCCGAAAAAGTGC
>JBKJHR010000255.1:0-5710 GCA_046598695.1 Kapaibacterium sp. (SeqCode) | reverse complement strand
GATCAATGCTGAGGGCGGCACTTGGTCGGTCGAAGGTGGCGCGAAGATCAGAGATACGCATCCCTATGGAATGCTCACATTCCGTCAGGCGCTTGAAAAATCGAGCAATGTTTGCTTCGCGAAAATATCCGATCGTTTAGATCGTAGAAGATTTTACAAGTACATGCGTGATTTTGGTTTCGGTGTACTCAGTGGCGTTGACCTCCCCGGTGAGATCAAAGGGTACTTGAAAAAGCCTGATACCTGGGACTACAACCAAAAACGCTATATCGCTTTCGGCTATGCAATGACGTGTACGCCGATTCAAATTGCTGCTGCTTATGCGACGATCGCGAATGATGGCGTGATGATGAAGCCCTATATTATTGCCAAGCGTACGAACATCAATGGCGAAACAACAACGGTTGCACCGCAGGAAATTAGGCGTGTCGTTAGCGTTGATGCATCGCGCAGACTCCGTGATATTATGCGTGGGGTTGTGGATTCGGGTACAGCAACAGCAACCAAAATTAAAGGTATTACTATTGCAGGAAAAACGGGCACTGCGCAACAGCTCGTTGCGGGGCATTATTCAAAGGAGCATTACACATCAAGCTTCATCGGATTCTTTCCTGCAGAAAAGCCCGAGTATGAGATACTGGTGATCTTGCGTTCGCCAAAAAATGGGTATTACGGCGGAGCCGTAAGTGCGCCGATCTTCCGCGAGATCGCAATGGCAATTCTCGATCAAGACGGCAAACTCCCGACCGAAGCGCGAGCAGCAGAACCACAGATGGCAGCGGCACAGGTGGATGAAGGCGGGACGCTCGAGATCGATGGCACAACGATCTCCACGAAAGATCGTGATAACGATGATGCGAGAGAATTGCCTGATGTCAGAGGCTTGACGTCGGAAGCAGCGCGGTCATACTTGGCAAGTCAAGGTTTTACGATCATCGGTACCGTCGCAAACGGTGTCGTTGATGGCGTACAAAGAGTTGGTGGTGATTCTGTGCATATCATGGTACGTGCAGTGGCGAATACGAATGACAAACTCGCAACAAATGAGGATGTCATCGCGCCAAGTTTCGTCGGAATTCCGATGTCACGTGCAATGAAAATGGCAACGTCAAGCGGCATTCGCGCACGATTGGTGGGCGAAGGCAACGTCACGCGGCAATTGCCGGAAGCTGGCGCATTGCTTGATAGCAAGAACCCAAAGGTTACGCTCTTTGGCGAAGAATAAAGTGCATTCATTTGCCGTAGTTCTTTTAAGAAAAAGAAATTCGGCAAGCGAATAGCTTTATGATCACGTCAGAGTTACAACCCGTTTTTTTTCGATGAAGTAATGATTCATCGAACGGAATCGGAGAAAAGCTTCGTTCTTTGAAAAATGAAATTCAGTAAGCTCACGCGGCAACGAGAGATCGGCATTCGCGCCACCAATTTTATTGGCGGCTCGCTGGATGCCGATCTCTCCGACCCGCATTATGATTCGCGCAAGGTAACGAATGGCTCAACGTTTTTCGCTATTCGCGGCTTCGCACATGACGGACATCAATTTATCGCGCAAGCGATCGAGCGCGGCGCAACTACGATCGTCTTAGAAGAAGATCTGAAATTCGAGAATGTCAATACGATCGTCGTCGAAAATTCTCGTAAAGCTCTCGCGATAATGAGTGAAGAGATCTTCGGTTCACCTTCTTCAAAGCTCAGGCTTATCGGCGTTACCGGTACGAACGGAAAAACGACGACAACAAACCTTATAAAACAACTTCTCGATGCACGAGGAGAAAAGACAGGACTTATCGGCACACTTGGTATATGGATCGGCGATGAGTTCATCCATACCGAGCACACCACACCCGAATCACGCGATCTATCGGAGATCATTGCAAAAATGGTGGCAAGTGGAGTGACGACATGCGTAATGGAAGTAAGCTCTCACTCGGTAGAGCTTCAACGAATCGCAGGACTTGATTTTGATATTGGTGCTTTTACGAATCTTACACAAGATCATCTCGACTTCCATAAAACGATGGAAGCATACGCAGAAACAAAACAACGATTTTTTACCGGACTCAAAGAAACAGCAGTTGCAATAACAAATGCAGATGATGCGTTTGGGGCATTTATGACAGAGCATTCTATTGCGAATGTCCATTCGTATGGACGCCAGGATGGCTCGGAGTTCGGAAGTTCAGATATCGTCGCATCGAATATAACCTACTCACTTCGCGGGACATCATTTGATCTGCGCAAACGATATAGCGAAGAGAGAGCACGGTTTGAATCAAAGCTTGTCGGAGAATTTAATGTAGAGAATTTACTCGCAGCGGCATCAGCACTCTATTTTGGTGTTGAAGGATATACGCTCGAAGTTCTTTCCGAACTTGTTAAACAGCTTAAACCTGTTCGAGGTAGATTCGAGCAGATAGAACTTGCAAATGGCGCACTTGCGATCATAGACTACGCACATACGCCTGACGCATTAGAGAATGTACTTACGACGATCCAGAAACTTCGTATAGAAGGCAAGATCTATACTGTCTTCGGATGTGGTGGCAATAGAGATAAAACCAAACGCCCACTTATGGGTGCTATTGCAGAAAAACTCTCAGACGCAGTGATCGTTACGAGCGATAATCCTCGGACTGAGGACCCTGCAGTTATTCTTCAAGATATACTACAAGGCATTACAGATTCTACAAATGTTCAAGCGATCATAGATAGAAAGAAAGCGATCAATAATGCAATGTCACTGATCAAAGCGAACGATATTCTACTTATAGCGGGGAAAGGACATGAAGATTATCAGATCATCGGAAAAGAGAAAATTCATTTTGATGACAAGGAAGTAGTGCTTGGATATAAACATATCCCCTGATTTTCAGCGACAACGGTGCGAATATAATTTTTAGTCTTTACAATCCATGAATCTCTCAGTAAAAGATCTTCTCGAGGTTTCGCATTCATCCCAAGAGCTTGCACCACTCTCCCTTTCGCAGAAATTTACAAACGTCTCGACGGATTCGCGAAAGATAAAAAAAGGCGATCTCTTTATCGCATTGCGCGGTGAGAATTTTAACGGACATGATTTTATCTCTGAGATAACAAAACAAGGTGCGCGAGCCGCAATCGTTGATGCGAAGTGGCATAGGTCTTTGAAGGGGAAGAGATCAAAATTACCATTACTTGTAGTAAAGAATACGCTGAATGCGATGGGCGAACTTGCGCTGATCTATCGCAGAAAATTTGATCTACCGATTCTTGTTATTGCCGGATCGAACGGCAAGACGACTACAAAAGAGCTTGTGGCACATACGTTAGGCACGTCGTTCAACGTTCTAAAAACGGAAGCCAACTTTAATAATCAAGTTGGCGTGCCACAAATGCTCTTTCAACTTACCAAAAAACATGAGATCGCTGTGCTGGAGATCGGTACGAATCACTCTGGCGAGATCGCATGGCTCTGCAATGTCAGCGAACCAACGCATTCGCTTATTACGAATATCGGCAGAGAGCACCTCGAATTCTTTAAGAATCTTGATGGTGTTGCCAGAGAAGAACTCACGGCATTTGCCATTACTGAGGAGCTTGGCGGATTTGGATTCATCAACTACGATGACCCGTATCTTCGTGCATTCAAGCAATTCTTTGATGAGTGGTCTATCTCCTATGGACTCAGTACTGATGCTGATGTACATGCACAAAAGATCGGCTTTGCAAAAGATGGAACGTTGAAAGTAGAGATAACCGTTGGGAAGAAAAAAATTATTGTCGCAAGCCATATCATTGCTGACTATGCACCGAATATCCTTGCAGCTGCAACGGCAGTTGCGTTGCATTTCAACGTACCGATTCACAATGTAAAAAAGTCCCTTACCAATTATAAGCCGCACTCGAAGCGGATGGAGATCGAAAGGACAAAAGGCGTAACGATCATCAATGATTGCTACAATGCCAATCCCGAATCATTTGCCTCAGCACTTGCGACGCTCGACGCCATCCCGACAAAAGGCAAGAAGTATGTTGTTGCAGGAGATATGTTCGAGCTTGGTACGCTCTCAGCAAAAGAGCATACCAACATCGGCAAACTTATCGGTTCGTATCGCTTCGCAAATTCATTCTTCATTGGAAAAGACATGAAGCGTGCATATACGGCAGCAAAAAGCGCGAAACAACCCGCAGAATATTATGCTACGAAACAAGAAATTGCCAACCATCTGCGTCGCATCATAAAGAAGGGTGACATCATTCTCATCAAAGGATCACGTGGAATGAGGATGGAAGAGATAGTCAAAGAAGTTTGTAGTTTTTAATATTACAAGTCATTTTACGTCAAACGAAGAATGACAAAATTGTTTAATCCATAACGCTCACATTCGAAAACATTATGTTATACTATCTTTTCGACTGGATCAATAAGACGTTCGGACCACCGGGCGGTGAGCTAATTAAGTTTATCACGTTTCGCTCTGCAATGGCTGCGCTCTCCGCTCTTGCCATCTCCATCTTTATCGGACCGATGATCATTGCACGATTGAAGAAAATGCAGATTGCTGAACAAGGCAAAGCAGAAGCACCCAAAAATCATCTCTCCAAAGCTGGTACGCCGATGATGGGCGGGCTTATCATTCTTGCAGCGACCTTAGGACCTACACTCCTTTGGGGTGACATCAAAAATGTTTTCGTTATTCTCATCTTCATTTCGATGTTCGTACTTGGCGGTATCGGTTTTTTAGATGATTATTTGAAGGTTGTTAAGAAAAAGAAAAAAGGACTTATCGCCAGATGGAAACTCGCAGGGCAAGTTGGGGTCGGTCTGATCGTCGGAGGAGTTATTCTGCTTTCTCACTCAACCTTTGGTGATGTGACCTCAGCAACAACAGTGCCTTTTTTTAAGAATCTTGTTTTTGATTTCGGACCGTATCTGTATATTCCCTTTGTCATTCTTGTCATCACGGCAACATCAAACGCTGTTAATCTCACAGATGGACTTGATGGACTTGCAGCAGGGACAGTCTCGATCGCATTTATTGCTATCATGCTTCTTGCGTATTTCACGGGCAACTTACAGCTTTCGGAATATCTTAATCTTCCATACCTGCGTGGAGCAGGAGAGTTGACTGTTTTTTGCGCTGCGCTCATTGGCGCGTCGCTCGGCTTCTTGTGGTTCAATGCCTATCCCGCGCAGATATTTATGGGTGATACAGGTTCGCTTGCGCTTGGTGGCGCCATGGGGACGATGATGGTGCTCATCAAAAAAGAATTTGTACTGCCGATAGTAGGTGGCATTTTCTTTATAGAATCGCTCTCAGTTATAGCACAGACGCTCTACTTCAAATATACGCGCAAACGCTTCGGCGAAGGCAGGCGTATTCTGAAAATGGCACCGCTGCATCATCACTTCGAACTCAGCGGTTGGGCAGAGCCAAAGATCGTAATACGAGCATATATCGTAGCGATCTTACTTGCGATTCTAATGCTCACCACGTTTAAGGTGAGGTAAGAAATCTCTCTAGTATAACTACGATGTCATTGCGAGGAGCGAGCGTAGCGAGTGACGTGGCAATCCTAAAACTTTCAAGTTACCTAAAAATGTTTTGATTGCCACGTTGTCCGCTGTTGCGGACTCCTCGCAATGACATTCACTGATTTTCGAGGAGTATTCTATCGTTTATTTAACTATTCTTTCTTATGCTTACACGCGGCAAACGGTTTACCGTCC
>JBKJHR010000250.1:0-5599 GCA_046598695.1 Kapaibacterium sp. (SeqCode) | reverse complement strand
GAACTCATCCATATCTTTTCAAAGCCGGCTCCGAGCCGGCTTTGTTGTTTTAAAGAGGGAAAGTGTGAGTGTGTAAACTTAGTATGTTGATTTATATGGTACTTAACATACCCTGATGGGCACCAATTGGGGAAAGGATGAAGGCGGAAGGATGAAGGATGAAAGGGGGAGATGGCGATGTGTAAATTGTTGGCACCTATGGAGAGATGTGACTCCTTTGGGGGAAGCTGGTGTTATTACACCCGTAAAATTTAATCAAGAATACTATGTCCGGTTTCAGAACAAAAGCAATTCATGTAGGGCAAGAGCCTGAGCAGGTGACAGGTGCGGTGACCGTCCCGATCTTCCAGACTTCGACGTATGCCCAGCCCGAACTCGGCGCGCCAGTGCAGTTCGATTATGCTCGGACGATCAACCCAACGCGCCTTGCCTTTGAACGGAATATCGCCGCTCTCGAAAACGGCAAGCATGGCTATGCATTCGCCAGCGGTATGTCGGCAATAGCGGCGGCACTTTCTCTCGTGAAATCGGGCGACCATGTCATCGCGGCAAGCGATATGTATGGCGGATCGTATCGGTATTTTACTCGCATCCTCTCTGAGTATGGCATTGAGTTCAGCTTTGTGGATATGCACGATATTTCGCATATTGCCCCTGCGATCAAGGCGAATACGAAGCTCATCTATACCGAGACGCCGACGAATCCGATGATGAACCTTGTTGACCTCGAAGCACTTGGCAAGGTAGCGAAAGAAAAGGGACTGATCTCCATCGTTGATAATACGTTCATGTCGCCGTATCTGCAAAATCCGCTTGATTATGGCATAGACATCGTCGTGCATTCGGTGACGAAATATATCGGTGGGCATTCCGATCTTGTTGGCGGAGTCGTCGTAACAAGCAGCGATGCGATCGCCGAGAAGATCAAATTTTATCAGAACTCTGCCGGTGCGATACAAGGACCGATGGATTCATGGCTCTTGCTTCGTAGCGTGAAGACGTTGGCTTTGCGAATGGATGCACATTGCGCGAATGCCTCGGCGATAGCGCAGTATTTGTCAACGCATCCGAAGGTGAAGGCAGTATATTATCCAGGACTCGCAAGCCACCCACAGCACGATCTTGCCAAAAAGCAAATGCGTGGCTTTGGCGGAATGATCTCGCTCGAAACCGGGAGTTTGGAGAATGCGAAGAAGTTTGCATCGAAGCTCGAAGTGTTTGTACTTGGTGAAAGCCTCGGCGGCGTGGAGTCTCTCGTATGTCATCCTGTGTCAATGACGCATGGCTCGGTCCCCGCAGATCGCAGAGCAAAGCTCGGCATCACCGAGGGTCTTGTCAGATTGAGCTGTGGAATCGAAAATGTAGAAGACTTGCTTGCCGATGTTGAGCGCGGATTAGATGCAATATGAAAATTATACAATATTCATTTACATTGATGCTTCTCATTTTTCTTGCTTCATGCAAGAAGAACGAAATCCTTGATGAAGGTGAGATGAAGTACGTCAAGACGACGATCTCATTATCGAAAGTTCGCGGCGAGGTGAAGGATTCGCTTTCTTTGGAAAAGAAGCAAGATAGCGTCTACCACCTATACGCAACAACGAAGGTTGATTACAAAAAGCAAACAGTTGGGTATGCCGATAACCCTGTGCGTGCGGCGATCATCTTTCGAGCGATCAATGATTCTATTGGCGTTCGGTAGAGCGTTCTCGTTTGGTGCATACGTCGCAGGTGCCGCATTTCGCTGATCGTTCACCGAAATACTCCAACAGCATTTGTGAGCGGCATTGCCAATTCGTCGCATACTTGAGAACCGCTTCTAACTTGCCACGAGTATGCTCAAATCGCTTTTCGATTTTGTCAATTGGAAGAATGAGGGAATGAGATGCAATACGTTTACCGATAAGTTTGAGTGAATAGCTTTTCCCCAGAGCACGTGATTGTCGTAATGAATATCGAATAACGCCTTTGGCTTCGAGAGATCGTATAGCCTTGAGATATGCCGAACGGTCAGCATTTATTGCAGTATATAAAGTATCATCACTCGTTTTTATTTCTGTTGCACCGCTTCGCAACTCTTCAATAAATAGAAGAAGTAATGCTCGCTGGATAGAATCTCTGGTTCGGTAGAGAATCTCCTCGATCTGATTTCGAGGAAGAAGGAAGGTGATCGAGATATTTCCTGAAGGAGCGGAATTATCGACACTAAGATAGCCGCTTTCTTCCAGAATATCTAATGCACGTGAAAGGCTCGATGACATTTCCGGCATTCGGCGAAGAATTTCATTTTCACTGACGACGATCGATCCCGTATGATCCAATCCCAAGTCTGTGCCGTTCATATCATGGAGCACATCGTAGAGAGCTTGGAGTTCTTCGATGGAAGGGAAGTTACGTTGCAAGAGATATTCATGGGTTCGTTCATCACCCATGTTATAAAAAAGGACAGCGATAGAATCATTGCCGTCGCGCCCTGCTCTGCCTGATTCCTGATAATATGCTTCGAGCGTTGCGGGGATGTCGTAATGGATGACGGCGCGAACATCGGGCTTATCAATGCCCATGCCGAAAGCGCTGGTCGCAACGATGATGCGAGTTTTATTCTGCAAGAATCGCTCTTGTACACCGAGGCGCTGTTCGTTCGGAAGCCCGGCATGATAGCTTTCCGATGAAAACCCCAGTTGTCTTACGCCGAGAGCAACTTGATCGGCACGTTGCCGAGATGATGTATAAATGATAATACTTCCTGCAACCGAATGAGCAAGATCAACGAGTTTAGTGTTCTTCTCGTAGTCTTTTAAAATAGCATATCGGATATTGGGTCTTTCAAATCCTGTAGCAAAGATATTCGGCTCTTCGAGTTGCAATTGCTCGGCGATGTCGGAGCGAACATCAGGCGTTGCTGTGGCAGTAAGCGCGATAACTGGTGGACGACCATTCGGGAATGAGTGATAGAATTCCGGTATACGTCGATAGCTGGTGCGAAAATCATGTCCCCATTCGCTAATGCAATGGGCTTCGTCAACAGCGATGAACGAGATGAATAATTCAGCAATGAGCGACTTGAATGAATCGGACTCTAAGCGTTCGGGCGAGACATAGATCAATTTTACTCCGCCTTCTTTAATACGGCGTAGCGCATCACCTGCATCTTTGGCGGACATAGCACTATTGAGAGCATACGCAGGAATGCCGAGAGAATCAAGTTTATCAACTTGATCTTTCATTAAGGCAATAAGCGGGGAGATAACAATGGCTGTGCCTTCTAAGGCAAGGGCAGGGAGTTGATAACAGAGTGACTTACCGCCGCCGGTCGGCATGATGGCAAGTGTATCATGCCCTTCAATAATAGATGTGATGATCTCTTCCTGCGATGGGCGAAAGTCCGGCAAGCCGAATAACGTGCGGAGATTATTGTGGAGATCGTATGCCAATTGGAAAAAAGAGCTGAGTACTTAGTTACGCTCTGGCTACACTGCCCATGACGACTGGCTTCTCACCCATCGCACTCAACTCAGCAACAATAGCATCAGCTTTCGCTAGCGGAGCAATGATAATCAGACCTATACCCAGATTGAGTGCGCGGCGAATATCATCTTCAGGTACGTTGCCAAGCTTTTGAATCAGCGAGAAGATTGCGGGACGCTGCCAGGCATTCCAATCTATATCGAGAGCTAATCCTTCGCCAAGAACACGGGATGTATTGCCAATGATACCACCGCCCGTTATGTGGCTCAAAGCATGAATATCTTCTTTGGCTTTGAACTTCGTGAGAAGTTTCATGATCGGGTGCAAGTACGATAGATGTACTTTCAATAACACTTCTGCAATAGACTCACCGCCTAATTCATCGGGACGAGCATCAACACCCAGTGATTCAACGAGGACTTTCCGTGCAAGACTATAGCCATTTGTGTGAAGACCTGAACTTGGCAGACCAATGAGTATATCTCCAACGGCAACATTTTCACGGGAGAGAATAGAATCCTTCTCAACGATACCAACGACAGTACCCGCAAGATCAAAATCACCATCGGCATACATACCTGGCATTTCGGCAGTCTCTCCGCCAATAAGAGCGCAGCCATTTTCTTCACACGCTTTTGCGAATCCACTTACAATATCAACTCCTGAATCCACATCAAGTTTACCTGATGCAAAATAATCGAGGAAGAAGAGTGGCTTTGCACCACAAACAAGAATATCGTTAACGCAGTGGTTAACGAGATCTTGTCCGACTGTATCAAATTTCTTCGCAGCGATAGCAACCTTGATCTTTGTGCCTACCCCATCAGCGCTTGAGACAAGCACTGGGGAGCGCATCTGCGGGAAGCTTGCATCGTACAAACCACCGAAGCCACCGATGTCGGTAAGGACACGATCATTAAACGTTTTTTTTACAAATGGTTTGATACGGCGAACAAGTTCTTCGCCTGCGTCAATATTCACACCCGCTGAGGCATATGTGGTTTCCGTCATTTCAGGGGTTGTGCAGTAAATATTAAGGTGAATGTCGAGCTCATCGTTAGATCAGTAGCCGGAGCTTTATTACACTTAAAGCCGCTGATGAATTGTGCATTTGTGCCTTTGATATATGGTGCAAAATCGGCAAGTGAATATGTAAAGCTCCCTTTAGCCGATCCATAGGTTGCAAGCATTATTTCAGGTAAACCGTCTGCTTTGATGTTAATATAGAGCGAATCAAAGTTCGCCATCGTATAGCTTGGATCACTAAAATTGATGTCGAGCTTCGAGAGTTTGCATGTCTTCACTTTCGAAAGACTCGTATTATTCGCAGCAAGGGTTGCGCTATCAAGCGGAATAGGGATAGGCACAGGGGGAGTGAGAATACCTGTCGGCGTTGCGGCCGGGAGTGGAGTATCAACCGTCTTGACGAGATTGAACGTGAAAAAATCGTCAATAGTATTCGATATTTCTTTGCAATTGGTCAAGCCAAGAGCAAGAAGAGATGCGAGAATAAACTTATAGGTTGTTTTCATATTATGTTCTTCGTTATTATGATGAAGACGACTACGAAAACGAGGGAAGTGCGGATGCTGTTCCAATTGCCGAAAGAACACTGGTATTCCGTTGTCGGAGTACACGTTCTTTACGCACTTATTGTACCCATCCATAACGATCCATAATCATCACATCTCGGAAAGCGTACATCGAAGATACCGCCAAACCGACAATATTAGTCAGCACTTGGTCTTCGAATGTTTTGGGGCGGATGGCTTGTTGTGGTGGACAAGTTCTCATCCTGCATCAATGTTGACAACCATTGATGCGTAAATTGTTTCAGTCATCAAAGCGGCTGAGCAGTAAATGTAAGTGTCACGATGGTTGAGAAAGTGATATTTGTTGCTGGAGCTGTATTGCATTTATAGCTTGTGACAAATACAGGATTTTTTGCCTTCACAAAAGGTGCAAAGTCTTGTTTCGACAGAACGATTGCGCCGGTAGATGAACTGTATGTACCTAACGTAATCGGTGCCATACCATCTGCCTTGACAGCGAGGAATAAAGTGTCGAAGTTAGCAATGGTATAGGTTGGATCACTAAACGTAGGTATTGTTAACTTTGTGATGCTGCATGT
>JBKJHR010000205.1:0-6170 GCA_046598695.1 Kapaibacterium sp. (SeqCode) | reverse complement strand
GTACATTGGGTCGTAAGCAATGCGTATCTTCGATCTTTTAATGCGGTCAAGATCAACGAGCTTACGAAGCTCTGCGATATAGAGTGACGCGGCATCAAAATCGATGACAAGTTTTTTCTTGCGAAGCTCGTCGAGTGAGGGAAGTGTGCGTTGCCATCCTTTTGCTTCGAGAGCCTTACAATGCTTCTCAACAGTAGTAATGGCGTCAGGCAAAGCAGCACCGCCATACCAACCTTTGATCTTGAAGCCATTATATTTAGCAGGGTTGTGCGAAGCTGTTATCATTACACCCCCTGCGAGTTTTTTCTTGACGATCGCAAGTGACGTTGCAGGAGTCGAAACGATCGTCGTGGCAAGGTACACTTTTATTCCACGCGATGCGATCACACGCGCCGCGTGCTCAGCAAAATCTCTGCTACCAAACCGTGCATCATAGCCAATGAATATGCCCTTTGCTCGGAGCTTGTGTTTGAGGAAGTATTGCGCCGTCGCTTCGCTTACAAGAGCAACATGATCGAATGTGTAATTATCGGCGATCACATCGCGCCAACCGTCTGTTCCAAATTTAATTATCATAGAAATTATTTACGCCAAATGTTGTAGATCGTGTAGGAGTGATCATCAGATAACCCCATGTGCATATAGTATATTTATCGCTTACGTTCTCTTTGCGATTTCTCTCACTTATGTAATTACTTTTTCTTTTTTGCCGGTGCTGCAATTGATGGATACTTCACACTTAGTGCACCCTTGCCTGCGTATGTTGATTCGCCATCAAGTGATTCTTCGATGCGCAGAAGCTGATTGTACTTTGCAATGCGGTCAGTACGTGATGCAGAACCTGTCTTGATCTGACCCGCATTTGTTGCGACTGCAATATCTGCGATGGTCGTATCTTCGGTCTCACCTGAACGGTGGCTGATAACAGCAGAGTACCCATTCTTTTGTGCGAGAGCAACCGCATCGAAGGTCTCCGTGAGTGTGCCGATCTGATTGACCTTCACGAGGATTGAATTTGCAACTCCTTCATTGATCCCTTTTTGTAAGAAGTCCACGTTCGTGACGAAAAGATCATCACCGACAAGTTGGACTTTTTTGCCGAGCGATTCGGTGAGCATCTTCCAACCCTGCCAATCATTTTCTGCCATACCGTCTTCAATAGAAGCGATAGGATATTTGCGAACAAGCTCTTCAAATTGCTCTACCATTTGCTCGCGTGTCAAGGTCTTCTTTGTTGACTTGTAGAGTTCATACTTTCCATTGCCGCGCCACATCTCGCTTGACGCGCAATCGAATCCGAGAAGTATATCCTCGCCCGGTTTGTATCCTGCCAGGACTGTCGCTTCGAGAATGAGTTCAACCGTCTCTTCGATAGAACTGAGATTCTGCGGGGCGAAACCGCCTTCATCTCCGACGTTCGTATTCAACCCTTTTTTCTTCAACACACCTTTGAGCGAATGGAATATCTCCGTGCCCATTCTCAGTGCTTCTGCAAAATTCTTTGCCTTTGCTGGCAAGATCATAAATTCCTGGTAATCGAGTTTGTTATCAGCATGTACACCGCCATTGATGATGTTGAGCATCGGCATCGGGAGGACGTGCGCATTCGATCCGCCGAGATAGCGATGAAGCTCCATACCGCATGATTCTGCTGCGGCTTTTGCAACTGCCATCGAGACAGCGAGAATTGCATTCGCGCCAAGCTTTGATTTATTCTTCGTCCCGTCAAGCTCGATCATTGCCTGATCTATCATGCGCTGTTCGGTTGCAGGCATACCTTCGAGAGCTTCGAAGATGGTGCTGTTCACGTTCATCACCGCTTTGCGAACACCTTTGCCGAGGTAACGCTTCTTATCACCATCGCGGAGTTCGACGGCTTCATGTTCGCCAGTGGATGCGCCGCTTGGGACGGCGGCTCTGCCAAAAGAGCCATCTTCGAGAATGCAATCAACTTCAACCGTCGGATTTCCGCGGGAGTCAAGGATTTCGCGTGCGTAGAGATCAAGTATTGTTGACATAATAGTAGAGATGTAAGAATATGCAATAAAGAATATGCAAATTTACGGAAGAAAGACTCTCTGCCAGCCGAGATAGGATTTATGTTTCGGGCGAGAAACCCGAACGACTTCTTTAGAACTCAAAACGACGTCGCACTTGTTACTTTCATCTCATTACTACGCTCAACCCCACCCGTTTTGAAGACATCTGAACTACGCCTTTTTGTATCATCGACGTTTCGGGATCTTATGCCCGAACGCGAACAGCTTGTGAAGAAAGTCTTTCCGCAAATCCGTGCGCTTTGCCGCGAACGAGGAGTGGAGTTCACTGAGATCGACCTGCGCTGGGGCATCACCGCCGAAGAAGCGCGGACAGGAAAGGTCGTTCGCATTTGTCTCGAAGAGATCGATAAGTGTCGCCCGTATTTCATCGGCATCATCGGAAGCAGATACGGTTGGTCCCCCGATGATGAAGTATTAAAGAATGACCCTCAGCTTGCAGAAGATTACGCCTGGCTTCCATCGCATATTGTTGATGGTAAGAGCATCACGGAAATAGAATTCTCGTACGGTGCTATTCAAAAAAGTAATTTGGCATCTGCTTTTATTTATGATCAAGCGCAGAAGGGTAGCATTGACGAAGTAAATAAGATTGCACTGATGAACGTCGCTTCCCGAGTTCGCGAAGCGAACGTCCCGCTTCGATCATTCGCATCACCGGAACAACTTGGCGAACAGGTTCTAAGCGACCTGACCGCTATTCTGAACCGTGATTTCCCCGTTGCTGCCGAACTGACACCTCTCGAACTCGAACGCGCACCGCATGATGCCTTTGCACATAATAGACGCAGAAGCTACGTCGCAAATCCCGATTATCTTATTCGCTTTCAAGAGCATGTTGCATCCGATGGCGCTCCTCTCATCATCTGGGGACGCTCAGGTCTCGGCAAGAGCGCACTCATGGCGTATCTCACGCATGAATATAATAACCACCCCCCTAACCCCCCTCCTTGAAAAGGAGGGGGAACAAACCCCCTTCATCATCACCCATTTCGTAGGTGCCGCTCCGACAGGGAGTGATCCTGAAGATGTGATGAGGCAAGTGATGATGGAGATCAAGGAGCGCTACTCTCTTACTGATGAGATACCGACGGAAGAATCCAAGATCATGGAAGATTTTCCGTTCTGGTTGGCGAAGGTCAAAGATGAAAAGCTTATTCTTTGTATTGACGCAGTAAACCAACTCACAGGCGTAGCCGAAGAAATGCACTGGTTGCCGGAGTTCATTCCGCCGCATGTACGGCTTGTCATCTCAACGACTCCGGGCATATCGCTCGATAATCTTCGCAAACGGAATTGGCAGGAGCTTGAGCTTCAGCCTCTTGATGAATCAATGCGCCGAAGAATTGCCGATGAATATCTTCGTGCCTATCATAAGACGCTCACTCCCGATCAAGCAGAACGCATTGCTACCGACCAGAAGTGCCAAAGTCCACTTTTTCTTCGGACGTTGCTTGAAGAGCTTCGCGTCTTCGGAATCTTTGAAGAATTTGAATCGCATCTTGGTAATTATCTTGCAAGCGAAAATGAGCGCGATCTCTTTCATAAGGTTCTTATCCGTATGGAAGCTGACCACGGCTACGAAACCGTCCGCGATGTGATGCGCGCGATATGGGCATCACGCTTTGGGCTATCGGAGAATGAACTGCTTGGCATCACGGGTATTCCGCGCGCCTATCTCAGTACCTTCCTCATCGGCTTGGAATACCATCTGATGAAACGCTCGGGGCTTTATACCTTCTTTCATAATTATTTGCGAGAGGGAGTCCAGGAACGGTATCTACAGAATCAAGACTCTATCAATGAAGCACATGCACATCTTGCACGATATTTTGCTGACATTGAGGCATCTGCTCGTCGCCGTGATGAAGAACCGTGGCAGTGGATAGAATCCGGCGAGAAGGAACGAGCCATCAGGACGCTCTCGGACATCAAGCTCTTCCCATACCTTGCAGAAGCTGAACGCCACTATGAACTGCTTGGCTATTGGACTAAGCTTGAGGCAAACGATGCATTGCCCGCGGCATACGAAGTTCTTTACGAAGAAGCAAGGCACACACTCCCGCCAAAAGAGCAGGCAGATTTCTTTATCACATTAGGACAGTTCCTCACACGCGCATCACTATACTCAGCAGCAGAAAAGCCGCTTCAAGAAGCTGTCAGGCTATCGGAAGAGGTCTATAAAGACAACATCGGATCAAGAGCGAATGCAATACGTGAGCTTGCAGCAGCGTATGTTCACCAACAAAAATTACCTGATGCAGAATCTGCGTTTATTCAAGCAATTGACATATTTACCAGTATAAACAATTTGAAAGAATTATCAGAGACAGAATCAAATCTTGCTGTCGTCTATCTACATAAGCATAATTATCACAAAGCCATTGAAGTACAACAGGAAGCACTTAGAAAAGCCAAGGAAGTATTTGGTGAAATACATCCTTCAATAGCTGAACTCTTAAATAACCTTGCTTCATATTACTATTTCATTGACGACTACTCGGAGGCAGAACGACTTTTTAATGTGGTCTTAGAGATAGATAATAAAACATCTGGAGCATTACACCCTGACACTTTAAGACACAAGCAAAATTTTGCTAACGTGTTGATGAAAAAAGAGAAATTTGCAGAAGCACTTGCAATACTTGAGGACAACCTTAATTATTTTATCCATGCTTTAGGTGTTAATCACCCTTTGACCGCGGCATCATATAGTTCGAGAAGCGAAGCACTCCTCAATCTGGGGAGGTTTAGCGATGCAAAAGAGGACATGCTCAAAACTATAGAATTACGGACAAGGTCCTATGGTGAGAGCAACTATCTTACGATTTCTTCATATTTGAAATTGGGAGAGATTTATTCTCAAGAAGGAAGATACGATGAGGCATATTTCCTGTATTCGACTTACTATCCCAAACAAAAAACCCTCGTCGGTATTTCCAGTCCGCTCCTTCATACAACTGCGCAAAAATTTTTACGTTTACTACACAAATTAGACCGGAAAGAAGAAATACAAATCATAAATAAGGATATTGAATCTTTCCGGTCTAAGTGAATTGCTATTGATGTTACCTTGACAAGGTGGCTATATCGACACCAATGATAATATTCCCGCTCCCCGAGCCTGAATTGACGCCCGATAGGGTAACTTGGTAGGGGGTAGTATTGCCTACTCTTGGCTGTACTATTGGGGCAACGCCACAGCCGAAACTGCTATCTACTGCACCGCCGACGCTTCCTGTTTGTGGGATGATGGTAAATGTATTACCGCCATTACATGTAAAGAGTGCAGATGACCATGTCGGTGACCCGCCAATTTCTCCAATGCGAGACCACCCATAATTATCGGGCCCACCAGTATATTGCCAGATGGTTTGCCCGTCCCAGCATTGAAATAATACGGTGCTTCCAACGCCATTTGTCCATTGGCGGATATAGAGTTGTACGTCTCCACCAGGTCCTATTTGTCCTGGTGCAGCAGGTTGCCAACCTGTTATTGTGAATGAATCCCCTGAATTGATGGTGATCGCATTTGGTGAGGCTGCTGGTCCTTTTAAAAGTCCACCATACATGAGGTCTTTTCCTGATATTACTCCCATAGTCGTAATGAGTTAAATGAAAAAAAAGAAAACGTGAAAGAATTGCTACCGAAACGGCAGCTTTGTGGATGAGATGTATCAGGCTATGGAGTGCAGCAAAGAATCACAACGATCCGGCATGTCTCACGCCGAACGAGAGATGAATCACATAACACACGGGGAGTCTGACGTACCTCTGAAGGCGAAAATACGTCAAAAAAAGTGCGTCCGTCGGAGAATGAGAAATTCAGTTATAGGCGTTTTTCCTTCAAGGATTTTTCTGTTTTTAAGGGTAGAGAATAACATGCTCGTATATTGGGGAATGGATGGTAGGCACCAATGAGCCGAAGAGTGTTCTATGCCATCGGAAGGAATATCATAGATGAGAGGAAAAGGGCTGTGTGTGTGTAATATTACTTGGCAGTTATATCTTTGACGTGTCATGCTGAAAAAGGCTTCATTCTATAGCAATTTGCCCTGTTTTGAGAGTTTCTTTTCGAGTTGAGCCTTTTTGATTGTGAGTTCACCGTCTGAC
>JBKJHR010000231.1:0-5814 GCA_046598695.1 Kapaibacterium sp. (SeqCode) | reverse complement strand
CAAAGAACCGTGGAGCTTTGACCGATAGCTTGCCGCCACGTTAAAGAAAGGGCTAAAGCGTCAGTGAGATGCAATTTTATTGCTTACCCCGACGCTGATATATTAGCGTCGGGGTTTTTCGTTGTACCCAATGACAGAAGATATTCAACAAGAGCTGCATTGCACGTTTGATCCGCTGAAGGAATTCATGGCGCATTATGCCGATGCGAAGTCTGCGAAGAAAGAATCCTCTTCGTATGTCGGCATGTCGGTCGAGGAGCGTTTGAAACAGCGCATCATTGATGGTGATAAGATCGGTATTGATGTTGATCTCACCGAAGCGCTAAAATCGTATCCCGCTCTTGACATTATCAACAACATTCTCCTTGGTGGGATGAAAGTTGTTGGTGAGCTATTCGGCTCGGGCGAAATGCAACTGCCATTCGTCTTACAATCTGCCGAGACGATGAAGACGGCGGTGAAATACTTAGAGCCTTATATGGAGAAGGTCGAAGGCGAACAATCCAAAGGTGTGATGATCCTCGCAACGGTCAAAGGCGATGTGCATGACATCGGAAAAAATCTCGTTGATATTATTCTGACGAATAACGGGTATCGCGTAGTAAATCTCGGCATCAAGATGGCATTGGAGCCGATGCTCGAAGCATTCGTGCGCGAGAAAGCTGATGCAATTGGTATGTCCGGCTTGCTTGTGAAGTCCACAGCCATTATGAAAGAGAATCTCGAGGTCATGGCGGGACGCGGGTTGAATATGCCCGTTGTTCTTGGCGGTGCGGCACTCACAAGAAAATTTGTCGAGAAAGATCTGCGTGCACTTTATCCCGGAATGTTGTGGTATGCACAAGATGCCTTTGACGGACTTCACTTCATGGAGAAACTCAAAGACCCGAACGCACTTGCCGAGGCAACAGGTGGGTCTCTTGCCGCTGATGATGAAATTGATGATCTCGAAGCGGAGCTTGATAATGCGACGGGCGAAGAAGCAAAAATGGTACTTGCGAAGCGTGATGTGCCGTGGTTGACGGGTGAAGCCTTGCGAACACCACAAATTTCACAAAAGCAAGAAGAGGGAGTTGTGAGATTAACGAGCGTCCCAACTCCTCCATTTTGGGGAGTTGAACTTCGTGAGTTATGGATACTCGATAAAGTGTGGGAATATATTAATGAGGTCGCGCTATTCAGAGGTCAGTGGCAATTAAAAAAAGGTAAGAAGACAACGGAAGAACATCTCAAGCAGATAGAAGAAGTTGCTCGCCCAAAACTGAATGAGTTAAAACTCTTATCGAAGCAACAACGCATCCTTCAACCGAAAGCAGTCTATGGATATTTTCCATGTTGGAGCGAGGGAGATGATGTTGTCATACTCAAACCCCAAAATATCGGTGAAGATACTCTCCTTGAAAAATGGGACCCAGTGAGTGCGACAGATATTGGTAATCTCGTTGAATATAAACGCTTTACATTTCCGCGTCAACCGAGCGGTAAACATCTATGTATTGCTGATTTCTTTTTATCAAAAGAAGAAGCACAAGATATTGGCAGACCAGATGTTATTACTTTGAATGCCGTCACCGTTGGTAAATCTGCGACCGAGTACACAGCAAAGCTTTTCGCCGCAAATCAATACGCAGACTACCTCTATCTGCATGGTCTTTCAGTCGAGACGGCTGAAGCATTAGCGGAATACTTCCACAAACTCGTTCGTATGGAGCTTGGCATTGCAGATCATGATGCCGAAGATATTCAACGTCTTTTTAGTCAAGGGTATCAAGGTTCTCGTTTCTCTTTTGGTTATCCTGCTTGCCCGAATCTCGAAGATCAATCAAAATTATTTGATCTCCTTCGCCCCGAACGAATTGGCATTACACTTACCGATGAATTCCATCTCGAACCGGAGCAATCTACCACTGCGATCATCTGCCATCATCCCGAAGCTCGGTATTTCGGGATAAAGTAGAAGACTTTTTGTATCTTTGTGGTATGAAAACCCATTCATATTTGCGTATACTGCCTATCAGGATCGCTATCATTCTCGTTCTACTTCCATGGATAACGGGCTGCGGCCGAACAAAGCGACTCGTTGATGAATCATGGGTGGAAGTAATGGGTGGTGTCGGAAGAACGACGCAAGACATAATTGTCCCTGGCGATTGTGGACCTCGCCACGTTGGGAAATACGATGCGACTCTTGCTGACGGCGGTATTCGATACGGACATTATTTTGGTAAAGACGGATATGTGTTAGAAGCTGGGGGCGGATATGTTTTTACGACGGCGGAGTCCACCCCTCGATGGTCTAGTGATACGATGCCATCACTTGCTGGAAAGCGTAATTCTGCGTTTGGGTACTTTTCTTTCGGTAACGATGCCGATATATTTGGTTGGCGTTTAGGCGTGTTTGTTCGCGATAGTTTGCATTATAGAGATAATATTGTCTTTCCCTTATTCAGGATGCGGTTTGGTACGTTGAATAAAATTCATATTGAACTTGGCACGATGCGTGATCCTACTTATATCAGCTCAGGAAGTATTGTAGATGTGGGAATTAATGTTCCGGATCCTGACCATCGTACGAATTATTATATCGGGATGGGGGGCGGGCTTGGATATGCCTCAGCTCAAATTATCGGACAAATCCAACTCCAGGTTGATAAGCATACTTATCTCAAAGCATCCGGTAATTTCGGTGTATTCAATAGCAGTAAAACTACTGATGATGCACAGGAGTTTGGAGTTGGTATCGGAATGAAATATCTGTGGTGATATTACTTTGAAGCTTTCAGAAAATTATCTACAATCACACTCCATTTATCTGGAGCTTCCATTGGTGTGAGGTGACCGACGCCGAGCATTTCTTGGAAGCTTGCTCCCGGAATAGCCGTTGCCATTTTCTCTGAAATTTCCGACGCTATCAATTCATCTAGATCGCCAGTAATAACAAGGGTCGGTACATTTATGCTTGAAAGCAAGTTTGTTGAATCTTCACGATTTGCCATTGCCATGAGTGCGGCGGCAACTGCAGGGGGAGGGATGGACTTGATGATCGTCTTGATTTTTTCGACAACTTCGGGGTGATATTCAGCGGTAGCCTTAGTTGTGAGTTTTGTCAACATCCTCATATAGACAGCGTCAGGTCCTTTCGCAAGGACATCATCCGCAAATATCTCGCGTCCACGTTTTGCCTCAGCTGTATCTGCTTCACCTTTTGTGTTGGATAAGATCAACCCGCGTATGTCAGATGGAAAAAGTTTAAAATAGGCAAGAGCTGCATAACCGCCCATCGAAGTACCGCCGAGATAGAAGTTCTTGATATCTTTATGAAGCAACTCATCATGAAGTGATCGCATTGCTTCTGCGAGTGTCCATTGGTACCGAATAGGTGCTTCACCAAATCCTGGGAGGTCAACGCGATAGATCTCAAGCTCTGGGTCAAGATCGGATAATTCTCCGCAGACTTCGTCATACATTGCGCTCGTCAGTGGAAACGCATGGATGAGCACAAGAACACGGCTCACTTTTGGTTGAGCTTTGTAAAGATGGAGACTGATCATAACCGAGTTTTAAAAGAGGATCAAAGTCCTCGTATATCGTTAAAGAGCATAAATGCCATAAGCAACAAGAGGACGGAAACGCCAACTTGCTGTATGCGCATTTTTATTTTGTAAGAGATCTCTCGGCGGAGTATCGCTTCTGCGAAAATGATGATCAAGTGTCCACCGTCGAGAGCAGGGATAGGGAGGATATTCAAAAAAGCAAGTGAGAGCGAGAGAATCGCCATAAATCGGAAGAACACAGCGGCTCCACCTGCTGCTGATCTGCCTGCATATTGAGCGATCTTAATTGGGCCGCCCATTGATTTTTGCACGCTGACCTTACCGGTAAAGATCATTGCAATATTCTTGATATAGAGTCGCGTCTGCGTAAAAAGCTCTTCAATACCAACGCCAACAGATTGACCAAGTGAGTATTGTACGATATGCTTTTTTCCGCTATACGGTTCTTCGGCGAGAGCAATGCCTACAGTGCCATCCTTATCGGGTGTGACCTTCGCTGACATTTCTTGGTTATTCCGCTTCCAATAGATCGTGATCTCTTTTTCCGGATTCGCGTGGATATTATCCGTCAAAGATGGGACATTATCTACCGCAACATCATTGACACGTGTAATAAGATCGTCCTTTTGCAAACCGATCTTATCAGCGGGATGTGATGCAACGGGCTTCTCGATAATACGTACTCCACTTTGTCCTTCGGGCACAAGACCAAAATTCTTCATTACAGTACCGACATCACTTGCATCTTTGGCAAACTCTTCTCTTTTGAATGTGAATGTCTTTTGTTCGGCACCACGTTCAACGGTGAAGGTAAAATCTCTATCGATATTTTCGAGATAGACCGCCTGTAGTACTTCTTCCCAATTTGTAACACTCTTTCCTGCAACTGCGACGATCTTATCTCCCGCCTGTACTCCAACTTTTGCCGAGACAGATGATTGGCTGACATAACTGATAGTCGTTGTATCCCATATCTCTTTTCCTTCGGAATACTTAATGCCGATGAAGATCGCTGCGGCGAGTACGAAGTTCAGGAAAACACCTGCGCAAATAACAATTGATTTCTTCCACCAGCTTTTTGCACGGAATTCATACGGCATCATGGGTCCGGTCAATTCTTCCTTCTGTGTCTCGTCTATCATCCCATGGATCTTTGCGTAACCACCAATAGGTAATAATGAAAGACGGTAATCCGTATTTACACCAAGTTTGTTTTCTACCTCATCAGGCAAATTATTGAATGTAAAGCCATTGATCTTATTCCAACCGAAGAGGCGACGACCCATGCCGATAGAATAGATGGGCACCCAAATGCCAAACATACGGGCGGCAATAAAATGACCGAACTCGTGAACCGAGACGAGTGCGAAAATGACGATAATGAAGTAAAACAGCGTACTTAAGAATTCCATAGATGCTTTAAATGCTTATTTTGATGAGAGGGTTCGGCAGTAGCCCTTATTTCCATACTAAACTGCATACAAAAGCCTATAGCTACCGCTTTTTCAGGCTTCGATCCTACCATTTGAAACGTCGTAAGATAGGATATGTTTCAGGTCTGGTCTTGGCTGTATTTCGCCGCGATCTCCTTCGCATATACCCTCGATTTTTCATTGGCATCGAAAATACGCTCAAGCCCTTTTGCGATATATACTTCTGTGGAGGCATCAAGCGGCTCGGAGGAATGGGCTGGGGCATCAGCCATCACCGTTTCGATGATCGTGGGAATATCTACGAAGCGGATGCGCTCACCCAAGAAGGCTTCAACGGCGATCTCGTTTGCGGCATTTAATATACACGGATAGACTCCGCCTAATTCTGAAGCTTCTCTTGCCAATCTGAGGCAGGGGAATTTCTCCGTGTCTGGCTCTTCAAAATCAAAGTGATTATTTTTGAGAAGATCGAGAATATCATATTCCTGCGGTAGACGCGTTGGATATCCAAGCGCATATTGTATCGGCAAACGCATATCCGGTGCGCCAAGTTGTGCCTTTACGCTTCCATCCACGAACTCCACCATTGAGTGTATAATGGATTGCGGATGAACAATAACATCTACTCGATCAAGCGGCACATCAAAAAGCCATTTCGCTTCGATCACCTCCAAACCTTTATTCATTAGCGTTGCAGAATCAATGGTGATCTTGCGTCCCATAACCCAGTTCGGATGCTTTAATGCTTCGGAGAGTTTTATGTCAGCGAACGTTTCTTTGACGCGGGTGCGGAATGGTCCGCCGCTTGCTGTGAGAATAATGCGTTT
>JBKJHR010000202.1:0-6834 GCA_046598695.1 Kapaibacterium sp. (SeqCode) | reverse complement strand
CTCCAAAATTTCTTTTGTGATCGCTGCTTGACGGGCTTTATTGTAATTCAATTGTAATGCGTTGATCAAATCCTTTGCATTCTTCGTTGCGGAATCCATCGCCGTCATACGCGCACCTTGTTCGGCAGCGTTTGATTCAAGTAAGGACTTCCATACCTGCGTCTCCAAATGACGCGGCACAAGTACGTTTAAAATTTCAGCGGGTTCAGGCTCATAAATGTAATCGTGTGTTGATTGATTAAGCAACTGCTCTTTCAACGTAGAGCGTTCAAGAACAGGAAGCAAACGTTCGGCAACTTGACGCTGAGTGATAACAGACTTGAATTCGTTGTAAAGCACTTCTACCTTATCGAACTCAGCCTCATTAAACATCTCGCTTGCCTTATGGACTAATTCTTTCGCGGTTGAGAAATCAAGCTTCGAGAAGATACCTACATATCGCTCGATAACGTTGTAGCCTTTTTTTGTAAAATAATCTGTTCCTCTACGCCCGACGGTAATGAGGGCAAGACGACCCTCTTTTATATGCTCTGCATATATTTCTGCGGTACGCGATTCGGCAAAACGAATCAGGTTTGCATTAAGTCCACCTGCAAGTCCGCGATCGCTCGTAACGATAATAATAAGCACACGTTCTTTCTGTCCTTCGCGAAGACTACGTCCGAAAAGGATCGGTGACTTTGCAATTTCCTCACCCGCATTTGCGAGAAGATCTTTTAACAGGGCATCAAGTGCCTTTGAGTATGGGCGTGCAGCGATCATCGCATCTTGTGCGCGACGTAATTTCGCAGCAGCGACCATCTTCATCGCCTGCGTGATCTTCGATGTTGCTTTGACGCCAGCGATGCGGCGTCTGATCTCGCGTAATGTTGCCATTGACTCTAATTAAAAATCGTAACTTCTCTTTTCGTCTCTAAAACCACTTTGCCATCTTTGTCGGAAGGTTGCGCGGCAACGTGCCTGACAACTCGCCTGAGACATTCGAATAGATCTGTCGAGAATCTAAACCTGTATACGTTTCAAAAAGAAATAGTCCAGGAGCTCCTGAAAAGATCGTCCCTCGATATATCCACAGAACATATTGATAGGATGCATCGTAGCGCGATGTCTCATCTTCGATCTCACTTGGTTCTCCATAGAGCGCAAGTGCTCTACCCATATCGGTTGCGATACCCAGTTTACTCGGGCGCGAGTAGCGCTTATTTGCTAAGGCGATACGTCGCTCATATTCCATGCGGGATTCATTGAACGCCGTCATGGGTGTCAGATCTCGTCTGATCCAAAACTTGTCATAGATATTGTCAAGTTCTTCTGTCGAGAGAGCGGCATCAAGTTCTGCTATTTCTTGCGCCGAAGCGATCCATAAGAGTGCTGCTCGTAGCGAATCCTTATGCGTAAAACTTATAGGCTTTGCTGAAAGTGTAATTGCTATTCCAACCTCAACACCGACCCACCAAAGTGCTCGGGTGTCGGTACCATCCGTAATGACACTTCCACGCCCTCGGTACTCACTTGCGACTCGAAACTCTAGATCTGTAAATGATTTGATCTGCCCACCTATTGCTCCACGTATGCCGATCCCTATAGGATTGAGTCGCTCTGCCTCATCAAAGAAAACCATTTGAATATCACCAAAGAGTTTGAAATTATCATCCACATTGGTGAAAAACGGCTGACGTACACCAAGTAAAATGCTCGTGGTCAGAGGGTCGGATAGACCCAAATGCACACCAATGAGCATTTCGACAAAATCCGCTGGCTTGGCAGCAAAATCGAACCCAATACTCGGTTGCAAGAACGTACGATACTCACCCTTATTGAATCCACTATAGGGTCCAATTCCAACACTGAGTATTCCTTGAAGATGCTTGTCCTGTTTCTTTTCGCTCTGCTGTACACCACTTGAGTGAAAAGTAATTGACGAATCTTTCTCTTGAGCAAAGATGTAGCTCGTAAAAAGAACGAAAAGAAGTTGACAAAGAACTCGGATTGCAATGTTGTGGCGTTTGTGCATATCTTATGATAAATGAATTACATAAGAAGAACCCACAGAACTATTGCAAGTTGCATCATCGTAGCATTCTACAATGAGAGGCATGAATAAATTTATTTGAAGGAAGCCGCAAAGCTACCTAAAATTGACTTCAATTTCTCGACGATCTCTGGTGTCAATTCCTTCTTTGCAGAGATCGCATCGAGTACGTCTTTGTGACGCAAACGCATTTGATCGAGCAAGTCCGTCTCGAAACGACGAACATTCTCCACAGGCACTTGATCGATAAATCCTTGTGTACCTGCATAAACGATAACGACCTGTTCTTCAACAGGCATCGGGACGTACTGCCCTTGCTTCAAAAGCTCCACAAGACGCTGACCACGACGAAGCTGTTGCTGCGTCGCTTTATCAAGATCAGAGCCGAATTTTGCGAATGCTTCCAACTCGCGGTACTGTGCCAGATCTAAACGAAGTGTTCCGGCAACCTTCTTCATTGCCTTGATCTGTGCATTACCACCCACACGCGATACCGAAATACCAACGTTAATAGCCGGGCGAACACCAGCATTAAAGAGGTTCGGTTCAAGATATATCTGTCCGTCAGTGATCGAGATCACGTTTGTGGGGATGTATGCCGAAACGTCACCAGCTTGTGTCTCAATGATCGGAAGCGCTGTAAGTGAACCGCCGCCAAGTTCTTTCGAAAGCTTTGATGCACGTTCAAGCAAACGTGAGTGAAGATAGAACACGTCTCCTGGATATGCCTCACGTCCTGGTGGACGGCGAAGAAGAAGTGAAAGCTCGCGGTAGGCAGATGCCTGCTTTGTAAGATCGTCAAATACGACAAGTGCGTGGCGACCTGAATCACGGAAATGCTCACCAAGTGTTGCACCCGAATATGGCGCGATAAACTGCAACGGTGCTGGATCAGATGCAGAAGCAAGAATGATCGTTGTATAAGCCATTGCACCAAACTCTTCGAGCTTTGCTTTTACAAGCGCAACTGTCGAAGCCTTCTGACCAATAGCAACATAGATGCAATATACCGGTTCAACACCATTCGCCTTTGACTCTGGTGTATGCGTAACTTTTTGGTTAATGATCGTGTCGATCGCAACAGCGGTCTTACCTGTCTGTCGATCACCAATAATAAGCTCGCGCTGACCGCGGCCGATCGGGATCATCGCGTCAACAGCCTTCAAACCTGTCTGAAGGGGCTGATTCACAGGCGAACGCTGCATAACGCCCAATGCCTTACGCTCAATAGGAAGAAATTTATCGGAGTGAATTGCAGGACCGCCATCGACAGGAATTCCGAGTGGATTGATAACACGCCCAAGCATATCATCGGTCACGGGCATCGAAGCAACACGTCCTGTGCGCTTAACGATATCACCCTCTTTTACAAGCGTCTCATCACCAAAGAGAACCGCTCCGACGTTATCTTCTTCGAGGTTGAGTGCCATGCCATAGACAGCATTCGGAAACTCAAGAAGTTCGCCCGACATGACTTTTGACAAGCCATAGATACGCGCCACACCGTCACCGATCTGGAGCACAGTGCCGACATCATAGACGTCAACTTCTTTTTCAAATCCCGTTAGCTGTTGGCGTAAGATCGCGCTTACTTCATCCGGACGAATTACTGACATACGATACTTTCGTTATTGTTTTAAAATTTCTACGTTCTTTTCTTCGGGCACTGACATCGCCATCATTTCGGTAACGACAGCGACCACCCCATGCCCACCTTGCCCCGGTGATCGGAAAATGGTTTTTACCAATCCGAATCTTGGTGCATAATACTTCCGAAGCTCTTTATACCCTGATCTGCTCACTGTGCAGATCACCGAATCGAACTTCCGCATCGGCGTTGTGCAAGAATCCATTATGCTCTCGATCGCACAATATGATGTATCCCCATACTTCTCATGCCATGCGCTACTATCGGTAAGCGGGGTGACGAGAAAAACGCGGTTCAAAATATTCGAGACCGAGTTGTTCATCACTGTCATCGCAATAGAATCGTCAACGTAATAGTATACCATTGACTTTTCCGTTGTATCCTTCCCCTTCGAGCTATATCCATACGACTCGCATTGGATAAGCGGCAGCTTCTGGATCGAGAATGCACTATTCGAGAGTACCGTCTGCACATTATATGCCGTATCAGTATTCACGACGTTTCCCGTATCATTAAAGACGAAGCGAACGGTGCGGTGCATCCATGTTGTCCCGACTCGTGTCGGAAAAAAATAATGCTCAACGGTCCCTGGTCCACCGTTGAACGTCGGTGTGACTCGTGAGCCAGGAGCGACATGTATTTCCGTTTTCGCTTTTGGTTTTGTCTTTTGCTTCTTACTCTTTTTTGTCTGTGCGTAAACATCTCCGAAGAGGCTTACAGAGACAAGAGCTATACAAAGAACAAAAATAATTTTCAGTAAATGTTGTCGTTTCATCATATCAATTCCATGTATCAGATGTAAGGACTACCCTTTCATCGGAGTTTCCCCTAAAGAGAAATACTCCCGACAACACAATTTGTTACCCCTAATTCAAGCGGTGCATCCCCGAATCCTTGAATTGATCGCGTAAAACCTCAAGCTGATGCGCGAGACTTGCGTCAATGAGCGTATCACCAACTTTTGCGACGAATCCACCCTTGAGTGCGGGGTCTATCTTAAATGACGGACGAATATCCGCATTCGTAAATTTCTTCAACTTCTCGATGATCTTCTGCTGACTATCGGTATCAAGTGGAGTCGCACTTTTGATCTCTGCGCTGACAAGATTATTCTTTTTGTCAAACAACCCCTGAAATTCGACCGTTATCGCACCAAGAAAACCGCCACGATTTTTATGAATAAGGAGATCAATGAAGCGAAGCACATCTTGGGAGACATGCGCACCGAAGATCTGCTTTAGTATCTCAGAGAAAACATGTGGGCGGATAACCGGCGAGGCAAGTGTTGCACGCAAAAGTGAGGTTTCATCAAGTGTTTCCTTGATGAGACGCATATCCGCGGCAATCCGCTCGACCATATTCTTCTGCTCTGCGTCCTGAAGCAGAGCGAGTGCGTAACGATATGCTATTCTGTTGGTCATTAGTTGGCGTGCGTCGGAAGTTCGGCAATGAATTTCTCTACGACCTGCTTGTGCTTCGCATCGTTGAGGTTCTCGTCAAGAAGCTTTCCTGCGGCACTGATCGCAAGGTCAGCCGCTTCGTTACGAAGTGCGACGAGTGCTTGCTGTGTATCGCGTTGGATCTGTCCACGAGCCTGCTCAAGAAGTTTTTTGGATTCTTCCTGTGCCTTTGTCATCATCTCATGGCGCATACGCTCGGCATATTCTTTACCTTCACGCAACTGACGCTGAATATCCTCTTCATTGATCTTGCGCTGACGCTCGGTCTCGGCGATAAGCTTCTCCGCCTCTGAGCGTGCTTGCTCGGCTTTGGAAAGCGAATCGCTAATTGCCTGTTCGCGGTTTTTGAGCGAAGTAAGCATCGGCTTCCACCCCATCTTCGAGAGAAGGAGTAAGAGTACGCCAAATATAATGAACGTCCAAAGTGATAAACCGGGATTGATCTCTAACATTGTACCGAATCGTTAGTTGTTGGTCTCCGAAAGTCGAACGCAAAGAATAATGCTCGAAAGCAGGTGTTTTTGCTGACGACTACATACAAAACAAGCGGTGCGCTCTTCGTTCAACGAAAGAGCGCCCGCAAAAAACCATACCTACAGGTCGGCTCTCCCCCGAATTACTTACCTGCGAGAATGATGCAGATAACCAATGCGAAGAGCGTTGCGCCTTCGATAAGAGCAGCGGCGATGATCATCGTCGTACGGATACCACCCTGCATTTCAGGCTGTCTGCCTGATGCTTCGAGAGCTGCCGTAGCGAGCTTACCGATACCGAGACCTGCGCCAACTACTGCGAGTGCTGCGCCAAGACCTGCTGCCATATATGCGAATGCTGATGGATTCATTGTAGTATTCTATTTAAGTGTTAATAATTTCCGTTACAAAAATAAATCTTTCGGGCTATTCTCGTCTTAGATCGTGACGTCGCCCAATTCCTCATGCCCTGCCTCATGGTGTTCGTGATGCTCATGTGCCATCATACCGATAAACACGGCTGAGAGCATTGTGAACACATACGCCTGCAAAAACGCTACAAGCAATTCAAGCATGTAGATAAACAGTGCAAAAGGAACAGAAACTGCAAATCCTGCGATCACCGATTGGAACAACATCGCAAGACCGATAAGCGATGCAATAACGATATGCCCTGCCGTCATGTTTGCAAAAAGACGAACCATCAAGGCAAAAGGCTTTGTGAAAAGTCCGATAAACTCGATCGGCACCATGATAAGGATGAGCACGACCTTCATAAAGATAGGAAGATCCATATCAAGTAAACCACCCGTGAAATGCTTCAAATATTCTTTTACACCCATTGCACGGATACCCGCAATTTGCGTCAGAACAAACGTGCAAACCGCAAGTGCAAGCGTTACGCTGATAGCACTCGTTGCCGTCATCGAGAGTGGCACTAAGCCCACCAGATTCAATGTCAAGATGAAAAAGAATATTGTGAGGAAGTACGGCATGAATTTATCAGCCCACTTCTTATCAACGTTCGGATAGACGATCTCGTCACGGACATAGACGACAAGCGATTCAACCAAATTCTGTACACCGCTAGGAATAAGAGATTTCTTCGCCTTTCTTCCTGCCGCGCTCACAACGACGACAAGTATTAAAAGCACCAAAAGCATAAAGAATCTTTTGCCAGAAATAGAAAGATCAAGCGTAAAGCCCATATCTTTTCCATCA